>PYEQ01000434.1 GCA_003017785.1 filamentous cyanobacterium CCP5
GGACGGCGCAGCGATAGCAGGCGCGATAGGGTGTCAGGCTGGCACTGTGTCGGCGAGTTAAAAGGCCATAGCTCCTGGGTGACAACCGTGGCCTTTAATCCTAAGCGGCCCATCCTGGTCAGCGGCAGCTTAGACGACACCATTCGGGTTTGGAATCTCCAGACCGGTCAAAACATGTTTACCCTGGCTGGCCACGCCCGGGGGGTGAATCAGGTCCGCATCGGATCCGGGGGGCAGGTTTTGGCCAGCTGCGGCGATGACGACTTGGTCAAAGTGTGGAACCTGGCAGACGGCAGCCTGCTTCACACTCTCAGCGGCCATATGCGGGATGTGACTTCGGTGGCGATTAGCCCGAATGGCTTTTTGCTCGCCAGCGGCAGCGAAGACCGCACCATTAAGCTATGGAAATTAGACAAAGGCACCCTGGATAAAACCCTGACGGGGTCTGCCGGCATGATCCGCTCCGTGGTCTGGACCCACCAGGGCGATCGCCTAGTCAGCGGCGGCCTCGACAACAAGGTGCGGCTGTGGGACTTGCAGTCAGATCAGATGGTGCGAGCGATCGCCGGTCATCTCAACTCGATCAATGAAATTGCCGTAAGCAGCGACGACAAATGGATGGTGAGCGCCAGCAAGGATAGAACCTTGCGAATTTGGGATCTAGCCTTAGCCAGCCCCATTCAAACTTTGAATGGCCATACCCAGGAGGTCAATACGGTAGCCATCACTTCAGATGATCGCACCGTCGTCAGCGGCGGTAGCGATGGCACCATTCGGATTTGGGAGGCCTCCACAGGCGATCTCAAACATACCCTTAGCGGCCATAACAGCGGGGTTCACAGTCTCGCCCTTCACCCCAGCGGCCGGATCATTGCCAGCGCCAGCGCCGACAAACTCATCAAGCTCTGGAAGTGGATGGGCTAACGGTTCACTGAAGGTCGGGTCGGGGCATCGGGATGGTTTCTATAGCCATCGCCATATTTTGTCCTGGATCTAAAATTAAAGTTTATATCCTGCGGTCTAGCGAATATGGGCTTCCAAAGGGGAACTGTAAGGTCACAAGCCAACCTCTCAAGACGATTCTTAGGGCCCCATACTTTGAGATACGCAGTGGATAACACTCAGCTGATACAAACCGCCTCATCGGCTGCGACTCCGGGCACTGCCTACTGGATTAGACTGACGACCCATAATCAGCAGGCCTTGTTTGGCAACCGCACCAGCCCCCATCTCGCCATTAACGAAACAGGACATATTTTGGCTGATGAATGGAGTCGCTTAGCCCAGAAGTATTCGACCCTGCAGCTAGAAGACTGGACGGTCATGCCAAGTTCGGTCCAGGGGATTTTCATCCTGCTAACCGACAACGTCCAGCAACAAAATCGCTTCACTGACGGCACCCCAGGCCAGCCACCCAGGCAGCTCTCGGCTTTTGTTGCCAGCTTCAAAGCAGCTTCAGCTACCCGCATCAATCTATTGCGCAATCAGCCTGGAGAAATTATCTGGCAGCGGGGCTATCAGCAGCAGAGCCTTAAGGACCCGCACATCCTCCTTCAGGCTAGGCAGCGGCTGATTGGGACGGCGGCCTAGGCAGATACCGCCTTGACGACCAAGCTAGATAAACCGTGGTGCCTGTACCAATCCCTCAGATCTGTGAGGGCGCGATCGCCGTACTGACCATAGCGTTCTCGCTTATTTTTTACCCGCTGGGGCAAAGCCGGAATAATTCCAAAGTTCGGCGGCATTGGCTGGAAGTGCTTGGGTTCGGCCGAGCTGATGAAATCAAACAGGGCTCCCATCATGGTGGTAACCGGCAGGGTTAGGGGCAACTGACCTTTAGCAATTCGGGCGGCATTGGTGCCGGCCAGCCAGCCGCCGGCTACGGCGGCAGTGTAACCTTCAGTTCCCACCAGCTGCCCTGCTGCCAGTAGCGCCGGTCGTGCCTTGAACTGAAGCGTCGGATGCAGCAGCTCCGGAGAATTAATAAACGTATTCCGGTGCATCACGCCCATGCGCACAAATTCTGCCTGCTCTAGACCAGGAATCAATCGAAATACCCGCTTCTGTTCACCCCAGCGTAGATTGGTCTGAAAACCCACCATATTCCAGAGATTACCGGCCTTATCTTCCTGTCGGAGCTGAACCACGGCATATGGTCGCTTGCTCCTGTTTTCCGAATCGCGAAAATCCCCAAGTCGGGCATCGAATAGGCCCACTGGCTTTAAAGGACCGTAGCGCATGGTGTCTTCTCCACGCCGGGCCATTTCTTCAATGGGCAGGCAGGCTTCGAAAAATTTAGCCGTCTCTCGTTCGAACTCCTTTAGCTCAGCCTGCTCGGCAGCACACAGTTCCGTCCAAAACCGTAGATACTGCTCCTGAGTCATCGGGCAGTTGAGATAGGCAGCCTCGCCGCGATCGTAGCGAGATGCCAAGAAAGCGACCTCCCGGTTGATACTCTCCCCCACTACGATTGGACTGGCCGCATCAAAAAAGCTCATGTATGCCTGCCCGGTAAAGCGTTGTAAGTCATCGGACAGGGAATTGCTGGTCAGCGGGCCGGTAGCGATCACGGCGATTCCGTCGGCGGGGATACCCAGCACTTCCTCTCGGCGTAGCTCAATCAGTGGATGCTTGGCTAGGGTTGCTGTCAAATCCTGACTGAAGACACCCCGATCTACGGCTAATGCCCCGCCTGCCGGAACCTGATGGGCATCAGCTTTGGCAATCACGACTGAATCCAGGTGGCGCAGTTCGGCATGTAGTAGCCCAGAGGCCCGATCAGCGGCTTGGGCTCCAAAGGAGTTGCTACACACCAGTTCTGATAGGTACTCGCTATGGTGAGCGGGCGATCGTTTGACTGGGCGCATCTCGTGGAGAATCACCGGAACTCCAGCCTGGGCGATTTGCCAGGTGGCCTCTGTGCCCGCTAGGCCTCCACCAATGACATGAATTGGAGTCATACCGTTCTGCATGCTACTACCTGGATTTTGCGCTCTCTTAGGATAACGAGTTACGAGGTCATCCCTCGAACCAGGGTATTAGGAATAACGGCATCGTCCCAGTTGGGGGGCTGTTCTCCCAACCTCACCACTACTAAATTTCGGGAAGGAATTACATATACCCGCTGAAAGCCACGACCATCTAGATAGAAGGTGTCTTCTGCTAGAAAAGGCTCAGAAGCAGCCGTATCGACGTTGGAGTAGCCGGGTGTTCTGGCCTTGATCCAAATGTGATAACCAAAGGTGGGTTCGATGGGGGTCGGCTGCAGCATTTTTCGAATCCAGTCCCTAGGGACTATCTGGTTCTGGCCTACTTTGCCCTCATGAAGCAGGAGTAGACCAACTCGAGCCCAGTCATAGGGGTTAGCGAACAAACAGCAGAAGGTTTTTGATTCTCCCCCAGGGCGATCAAGCCAGGTAGCGGCTTCAGAGGCCTGAAGGGGTTGCCACAGACGGCTAGAAAGATATTCTCCAAATGACTCTCCTGTAGCATGCTCTAATACCAGACTCAAAATCTGAGTATTGACGTTGTTGTATTCATAAACTTTGCCCGGCGGCTGTTCTGGAGGGACCTGCAGAGCAGCAGCGGCGACATCAGAGCTGAGATACATCTGCACCAAATCTGAGAAGGGATTAGTGGTGTCGTCATCATTCCTGAGGCCAGACTGCATGTAAAGTAGGTCTTCGAGGGTGATTTCTGGGGGATTACCTGTTTTGAGCTCTCGCCAGCGCTGGTTGTACTGCCAGTCTGGCAAATAGGTCTGAATGGGATCGCTCACAGAATGGATAGATCCCTCATCAATCGCAATACCGATCAGCAGTCCCACAATGGTTTTGGTCATGGACATGCCGTTAGCTAAAGCCTTGGCATTGAAGCCATGCCAGTAATTCTCCAGCACCAGGTCGTCATCCTCTAGCACCAGCAGTGCTCTGGAATTGTGGGACTTTGCATAGGCGGTGACATCGGCAAGCGCCTGGTCAGGAATCGTTGTCTCCTGGTTTTGGGGCAGGGCTTTGGGATTGCCTCCAGCGATTGACTCAAGCGGTTGATACCAGTTCACCTGAGTTGCTTCGTTCTCCGGATAGGTTGCCGCCCGCGCCCAAAGTCGCCAGTCCACCTGGGTTGAAACGATCGCTAAGACAATGGCGATCGCCAGCATTAGCCTTGAGAAAACCCGCATAGCTCCTGATCAAAATCAATATGCTTTCGCCTTGACTTGCATTATCACGAAAAAAGCGCCCTCCCAGGGGAGAGCGCTTTCACTTAGCTGGTCATGGACTAATCAATGACAGACTAGCCGATGATTTCAGGTGCCTCAGCAGACGCCAGGTCCAGCGGGAAGTTGTGCGCATTACGCTCATGCATCACTTCCATACCCAGGTTGGCGCGGTTGATCACGTCCGCCCAGGTGCC
>PYEQ01000435.1 GCA_003017785.1 filamentous cyanobacterium CCP5
CATGGGGACTCGCTGGAGGTCTAGCTGAGGTGATGCTCTTAGCATGTCACAGACCTATTTTTCTTGCGCTTACCCTGGATATTCGGCAACTTTGTGAGACAGGTAGATTATCTTTCTTTTTACAAAAAAAGCCTAATCATCCCGAAAGAATCCCTGAGATCTTCTAAATCTTTACAGCAATATAAAGTGAGTGGAGCTTCGGAAGTAGCGTAGCTATTTTCTCCTACATTCCAATTTATTCACACACCACCAACCCCTCCCCTTCAAACTCAACCGCTGTCATTTTCTTGAGCGCCCTTCAGAAGGTCTGCAGCGATAGAGATTCAGGCGGTTATTCTTCTGAATCCTCAGATTCCCCAATGGCTCTCTGAGCAACATTCCTGATATGCAAAACCCACACAGTCGGGGTTGGTTGATCTTCAAGCACAGTGAAGAGGATGCGACAATTTTTCTTATAACGGCGTCTTCGCAAAACGGACTCGCTTCTCGGTCACTACCACAAAGTTGTCAGTAGCCTGGTCTTGATAACTTGCTAAAAACCTTTGCAGAACTGCAACTTTATTGGTAGATCGCTCATCCTCAAATCTTAAGAAGATAACTCCTCGATGGAGTCGCTTTTCCCGATATACTTTCTCTCCAAAATCCTTGTCGCTGGTGATCAGAATCCAGTTTTCGGCAAAGGCTTTCTGTATAATTATGTCGTCATCAATACCGCGTGCTTCTTCATATACGGAAAAGACTTCGTGCCCCAAACTCTTCAACCACCGGGAAACGACTACCCCCGTATTCTCATCCACTAAAAAGCGCAACTATGCGATCTCCTTTTCCAAGGGCATAAAACTTGCACTTTCTAAAGATCGTGAAGCAAACAAGAAACAGGCCCGAATATCTTCTTCAACCAAGCCTTCATACTCTTCCAAAATCTCTGCCGTCGTTGCTCCGTGGGCCAAAAGATTCAGAATATACTCGACCGTAAGGCGGGTTCCTTGAATTACAGGCTTCCCAACCATAACTTTGGGATCAATCCTGATTCTATTTAGAAGCTCATTGTCAGTCATCTTTGCCATGCCTGTGGTTGATTATTAACAACCATTTTAGTACTTACAGCAAGGGTGGGCTTCCTCAGTGATCTGCCGTCGCAGTTCCTCAGTAAAATTAGGGCAGGCACTGCCTGCCATTCCATCAGCGCTTTTCAACAATCACTCCCCCGCCTCCAACTTCTCTCTGAAGCGATCGCTCCCCTTGTAGCTATAAGACAAATCGTTAAAATTTAGTCATTCCACTCAGAGCAGCCAGTGATGTCGCCTCGAGCACTGCAAAAGCAAGCTCTTCAACTGCCCGTCTCAGAGCGGTGGTGCTTAGTACAGACATTGCTCATCTCAATCCAGCAAGAGACTCGACCCGCTGTACTCACTGACGAACCAGCCCAATCAGAAACCGCAGACGATGAGGCGATCTCTAGCCTCCATCCCTGGACGCAAAGCCTCATTGGCATCCTCCCGCCCACCTCAGAAGAGATGCAAACCCCTTACATCAACTATCTGGAGGAAAAATACGCTTGAAGCAAGTCTTGCTAGATTGCGATGTCCTACTAGATGTGTTGCTTAAGCGCCAGCCCTTTGTGCTTGATTCTGCCCAAGTGCTAGATGCGGTGGCGACAGTCAAAATCGAAGGCTACCTGGCAGGCCATGCTGTAACCAACATCTACTACATTTTGCGTCGCCAGTTTATGCAAAATTGCCACTCACGTAGCCACCCCAGACAGTCTGGACTAGCTTAGGGGCGATCGCCGCGCCAAAACCTGCTGGCTTACAGGTACTCCCCCTTTCGCAACAGCATCAAAATGTCCAGCGTAAAAATTGACCTCCACCAGGGCAAATTGGGATAGGGATTGGCCACCCCACCCTCCGGCAAAAATGCCGCTGCCACCGCTGCCGCTGCCTTCTCTACAACCTGTGGTTCCACGAACTTCTGTAAGGGGTACCAGGCCCGACTAAAGAGCGGAAAGTGATCGGCATTTTCCTGCAGAATGGTCGGCAACATCGCCAACAACCTCTGAAAAGCGGCTTCGTCCTGCTCTGTCTGACGAAATTTAGCTAAATACAGAAACGCTGGATAGCTATAGTAAGCAGGTTTCTCTGGCAAAGCCGTCTGCCCGTAGAAATGGCGTGCCTTGGCGAAAAACTCTGGTTTTTCTGCTTGCCAATGACTCAGCTGGGCCGCGATCGCCAGCACCCGTCCGGCATCGCCTCCTTCCCACCAGGGCTGATGGGGATAGTGCTCCAGCCCCTGGGGCGGATGCCTCATGCCGCCAGCCTCATCCTGGTTTCCTTGCAGCCAATCTAGCAATGGCAAAACGATGTCCGGTTCTCGATAATCCAGCATATCCAGAACGAACAGGGCCGTTTCTGCCCCAATCGCAGAACTTCCTGGACACAGCAAATCCGGCTCAATCCCGTTCCCAAATCCACCATCAGGATTCTGATAGGCCAACAATGCCTTCAAACAGGCTTCACGGCTACCCTCCTCAAAGCAAAAGCGATAAAGCTGTCGCTCCAGCAGTCGCCCTTCTCTAAAAATTAGGTCTTTTGCGCTGGTAAGTTGCGGCTTTGTCAAAACTGCCATGATGATCGGTTCAGAACAGCCAGCTATCAAGAATCCTTCTGCCAGCTTGCCTTCTCAGACTACACGATACCGGCTCTCTCCCCCTGATTACGACCATCAGGGGGATTCTTTGTGGTTGAGATCCGTTGGGGTGTAACTCCCTTAACGGTGCTTACGAACCGATGATGCCGCCATCTTTGCGGGTGATCACCACGGTCGCATCCCTGGGCACGGGGCCGCTGGCACCGGTAAACGGGGCCGGGAAGTTGGTCACAGCCGGGTCTCCGTCGCCCGGATGCTGCAGGTTAATGAACATCGTGCGGCGATCGGGTGTCACCGTTATGCCAGTTACCTCACAGCCTGCAACCCCGGTGAACATCCGCCGAATCTCCCCTGTGGCCGTGTTGGCCACCAGCATCTGGTCGTTGAGCCCCTTGGGCTGGCCCCCATCGGTTTCGATGAATAGACGACCCTCCGGGTCAGCCCAGAGCCCGTCGGGGCTAGAGAAGGAAGTCTCATCGCCATCGCCCTGAGTGTCTGAGGCAATCACAAAGATATTCCAGCTAAAGGTCGTGCCGACATGGTTGTCATCATCCAAGAACTGAATGATATGACCGTTGGGGTTGCCGATGATTTCACCCTCTTCGTTGGTTTCAACAATGGGGTTGGCCGGATTAGGTTCTTTACGACGGGTGTTGTTGGTCAGGGCACAGTAAACCTTGCCATCGGGGGCCACCGTCGTCCACTCGGGCCGATCCATCGGAGTGGCGCCAGCGGCGTCCGCCGCCATCCGGGCAAAGGTGAGAACCTCTTCCTGGCTGTTGAACTTAGCGGCGACATCGGGGTTGTTCATGCTCAGCTCGACCCAGTCGCCGCGGCCGTCGTCGTTGAACCTGGCGGCGTATAAGACACCGCGATCAAGGGGGCTGATGCCGCGGGCCTGCATGGAGCGCCAGTTGCTCTCGGAAACGAATTTATAGATATAGTCAAACCGCTCGTCGTCGCCCATGTAGGCAACGGCACGACCCCCACGACCGATCGCCAAAGCAACTCCTTCGTGTTTGCAGCGACCCAGAGCTGTCCGCTTAACGGGGATTTGGCTCCCGTCCATAGGATCGATTTCCACTACCCAGCCAAACCGATTCTCTTCGTTGACGTAGTCCGGATTGGACAGATCGAAGCGAGGATCGAAGGTGTACCAGCCATAGCCAAAGCCGGTGGGGCTGAAGCCATAGCGGCTTTGAGCCTCCGTCGGGGTCCAGCTGCCGGTTTCAGTTTCCGGATCGTAGGTGCTGTCGCCAAAATAGCCGTTGAAGTTTTCTTCGCAGGTTAGGTAGGTGCCCCAGGGAGTGTAGCCGTTGGCGCAGTTGTTGACGGTGCCCAGGGTGGGACTGTTAGCTTTGTTCTTCAGCAGGTCGCTGTTGGCTACCGGGCCGCTGAACGTAACGGGAGTATTGGGGGTGATCCGACGGGCGTTGGGGCTGCTGACCACTTGCCACTGGCCGCCCATTTTTTTGATTTTGACGACCGAAACCCCGTGGACATGCTGGGAGCGTCGGACTTCTTCCAGGCTGATGGGCTCTCTGTCTTCGCCGAAGACGTGGAAGTTGGTACCGTACTCGTGGTTAATGGCCAGCATGCCCTCGTCGTTGCCACGACCCATGGGGAAGAACCACATGCCATCGTGGCCCAGACCAGTCTGCTCAAGCTGCTCATCGGCGGTCGGGCGCTCTCCGGTGCCGTCATAGCTAGGACCACCAGGCTGAATCGGCGTTCCCCAGGGAATCAAGGTGTCAAACTGATAG
>PYEQ01000436.1 GCA_003017785.1 filamentous cyanobacterium CCP5
CTACAGCGGTCTCTACATTGCCGGAGGCATCGCTGCCAAAAATCTACCCCTGATGAAGTCGGGCCTGTTTATGGATGCCTTTTTGGAAAAGGGGCGCATGGGGCCGCTGCTCAAGCAGGTGCCCGTCCACGTGGTGCTGAACCCCCAGGTGGGTCTCATCGGGGCAGCCCTGCGGGCAGCAAGAACGTAAGGTCGGGGCGATAAAATTGAAGACCAGCTATTAGTTCCGTTTCACCATGGCAGGCCATAGCAAGTGGGCCAATATCAAGCGCCAGAAGGCCCGAGTCGATGCGGTTAAAGGCAAAATCTTCGCCAAAATGTCGCGGGAAATCATTGTGGCCGCCCGCACGGGCGGCGGCGACCCCGAGGGAAATTTTCAGCTGCGCACCGCCATCGATAAGGCTAAGGCCGCCGGGGTGCCCAATGACAATATTGACCGGGCGATCGCCAAAGGCAGGGGTCAGCTCGGGGCCGATGGCAATGAGCTAGAAGCGATTCGCTACGAGGGCTATGGTCCCGGTGGAGTGGCCGTGCTGATCGAAGCCCTGACCGACAACCGCAACCGCACCGCTGCCGATCTGCGATCGGCCTTCAGCAAGAGCGGCGGCAACCTGGGAGAAACCGGCTGCGTCGGCTGGATGTTTGAGCAAAAGGGGGTCGTCACCGTGGCGGGCCCCATCAACGAAGACACCTTGCTAGAGGCTTCTCTGGAAGGGGGAGCGGAGTCCTACGAGCTGACCGAGTTGGAAGATGAAACGCCTGGGGCAGAAGTCTTCTGCGCCCCTGCCGATCTAGAGCAGCTCGATCGCGCCCTCAACGCCAGTGCATACCAGGTGCAGCAGTCGGAGCTGCGCTGGATCGCCAATAACTGGGTAGAGGTGCAGGACCCGGATCAGGCCCGCGCCCTGCTAAAGCTAATGGACGCCCTCGATGACTTGGACGATGTGCAGTCGGTCAATGCCAACTTCGAAATGACCGATGACGTAATGGCTATCAGCTCCGTCTAAGAGCACCTTACTATAGCGGTGTTCCTCACCGGTGCTGCCGTGACTCGCGTTGAAGAATTTCTCCAGGCCCTCCACGATCGCTACCAGTCATTGCGTGATGGCCAGCTAGCCTCCTACATTCCTGAACTGGCTAAGGCCAACCCCGACTGGCTCGGCATCAGCGTGGTCACCCTGGATGGACGCAGCTTTGAGGTGGGCGACATCGCCCAAAAATTCACCATCCAGTCAATCTCTAAGGTGTTTGTCTACGGCATGGCCCTGGAAGATCACGGGCGAGAGGCCCTGCTCAAAAAGGTGGGGGTTGAGCCCACGGGAGATCCGTTTAACTCCCTGATTCGCCTGGATATGGACTCCAAGCGCCCGGACAACCCAATGATCAACGCCGGGGCGATCGCCACCACCAGCCTGCTCAAAGGCCAGAACCCCACCGAACGGCTGAATCGGATGCTGGCCATGTTTGAGCGCTACATCGGCCATGAGGTGTTTATCGACGTGCCCGTATTCATGTCAGAGCGGGCCACCGGCCACCGCAATCGAGCCATGGCCCACCTGATGTTTAACTTTGGCATGGTCACTGGGGACGTTGACGAAGCCCTGGATCTGTACTTTCAGCAGTGTTCGCTGCTGGTTACCGGCCACGACCTGGCAGTCATGGCGGCGACCCTGGCCAACGGCGGCATCAACCCGGTGACCGGGGAGCGGGCCCTCGACGAGCACTACGTCCAGGACGTCATCAGCGTCATGCTCACCTGCGGCATGTATGACTATTCCGGAGAGTGGACCTACCGGGTGGGCATGCCTGCCAAGAGCGGCGTCGGCGGTGGAATTACGGCGGTGGTACCCGGCAAGCTGGGCATCGGCACCTTTTCGCCCCCCCTGGATGCCAAGGGCAACAGCTATCGGGGCATCCGGGTGTGCGAATCCCTGGCCAGGGATTTTGGGCTGCATCTGTTTAACGTGGCTAAGGCCGACCGCGACCTGGAGGAATGGCTCACAGGTAGCGGGGCCGACAGCTGGTAGGAGACGCAGGCAGAGCAGTATGGGGCTGAAGTATTGGAGCAAATATTGGCCGTTGAAATCGCCGCCCGTTCTGCCGCTGCAGTCGCTGCTGATCACGGCGCTGGTGGGGCAGATTCTCTGGACGATGGGGCTGGTCGGCTATCTGTCGTTGCGCAACGGTCAGCGGACCGTCAATACCCTGGCCAACCAGATTCGCCAGGAACTGACGGCCCGGATTGAGCGGGAACTCCGGGGCTATTTTGAAATTCCCCACGAAATTAATCGCCTCAATGCCGCCGCCTTTGCCCGGGGAGAAATTGACGTGGTCGGCGCCCGCTATGGAGAACCGCTGATCTATCAGCAGATGAAGGTGGCCCCCACCGTGGCCTTTGCCTACTGTGGCAGTTCCCGCCGGGGGGAGTTTTTTGGCGTCTTGCGATCGCCAGACACGGGGGAGCTGCAGCTTTCCTATGGCAACAGCGGCAACAATTTCCTGCGGGACTATTACAGCCTGGACGTGGTCGGCAACCGCACCTATCTGGTTGACAAGGCGGACAAACGCTACGATGCCCGACAGCGTCCCTGGTACGGGGCGGCGGTCAACGCGGAAGGCCCGGCCTGGACGGATGTCTACATCGCCTTCACCACGGGACTGCCCAACGTCACCGCTAGCCTGCCGGTATATGACCGATCCGGGCGGCAACTGCTGGGGGTATGCGCGACGGACGTGGTGCTGCCCGAAGAATTTCGGGACTTTCTGCGCAACCTCAAGATCGGCACCCACGGCCAGGCCTTTGTGGTCGATCGCAGCGGCGGCCTGATTGCCAACTCCAATGATGAGCCGCTGATGGTAGAGAACGGAGGCACCCCCCGTTCCCTGCTGGCGACGGAAAGTAGCGACCCCCTGGTGCGGGGCACCGCGAACTACATCCTGCAGTCCCTGGGGGGCTTCGAGTCGATTACTAAAATCCAGCGGCTGGATTTTGATCTGGAGGGCGATCGCCAGTTTCTCGAGGTGGTTCCCTTTCAAGACGGGTTTGGCCTGGACTGGCTGATCGTCGTGGTGGTGCCTGAGGTTGACTTCATGGGCCAGATCTACGCCCACACCCGCATGACGGCGCTGCTGATCGCCGGGGCGATGGGGGTGGCGATCGGCCTGGCGATTTGGGCTAGCCGCACCCTGTCGCGCCCGGTGCTAGAGGTGTGCCAGGCCTCCGAAGAGATGGCCAAGGGCCACCTGGACCAGCAGGTGAATCCCACCCCGATTCGGGAAATGTTTCTGCTGACGCGATCGTTTAACCACATGGCCCGTCAGTTGCAAACCTCGTTTACGGCCCTGCGTCAGAGCGAAGCCACCAGCCGGGGCCTGATTGAAGCCATTCCCGACCTGCTGATTCGGGCCCGCCGCGACGGCACCTATCTCACCATCGTGGGGCGCGATCGCCTGCTGCAGGTCCATGATGATGCCAAATTCCTTCCTGGCTCCCAGGTTCAGGACTCCCTGCCGTCGGCACTCACGGAACAGCGTCTGCACCACATCCAAATGGCCATCCAGACCGGTAGTCTCCAGATCTATGAGCAGCAGCTGGTGGTTAACGGTCACCTGCAGCACGAAGAGGTGCGGATCATGCCCTTAGAAGATGGGGACGTGCTGATCATGGTGCGGGACATTACCCAGCGCAAACGGGCCGAAAAAGCCCTGCGCATCGCCGAAGAAACCTACCGCAGCATCTACGAAAACGCCCTGGAGGGGATCTTTCAGTCCAGCCTGGATGGCCGCTTTTTGAAGGTGAACCCGGCCATGGCCGAGATCTACGGCTACGATTCTCCAGAGGAGATGATCGCCAGCATTACAGATATTTCTACCCAGGTCTATGTTGACCCCAACGGCCGGGATATCTTTCGAGCCCACCTGGCCCAAACCGGCGAGGTCAAAGACTTTGAATACCAGATCTACCGGCGCGACGGCAGTATCATCTGGGTGCAGGAAAACACTCGGGCCGTCCGGGATGACAACAACCACTTTCTCTATTTTGAAGGGATTATTCAAGAAATCAGCGAGCGCAAATTCCAGGAACAGGAGCTAAAGCGCAAAATTGAAACCCTTCAGATTGAAATCGACCAGCAGCGGGTAGAAGAAACCGTCGAACAGATTACCAACAGCAGCTATTTCCAAGACCTCCGGGCAGAGATTGCCAAGATTAACCCAGACACGTTCTGGTCATAGCCGTGGGGCGCAGATCGTGAAGCAAACAGTCGGTGGTTTCCCAGCTTTCTCATCCAATCCTATCGTTGGCTCAGAATTTTCCCAGCTATAGCTCAGCTTAATTTGACAAGATTGCTCTCGGTGTCAGCCCGCTACTGTCTTCTACCTGATGCAAGCCATGGAAGGTCAATCCA
>PYEQ01000437.1 GCA_003017785.1 filamentous cyanobacterium CCP5
GCCATGATTTACGGGGCACTCATTCGCCTCATGCTACGGCGCAAAGCAGCTTAAGATTTGCTTTAGAAATCAGCTCTTAAACACGTTCACCATCCCCGCCTGAATGCCAGATTTGCTGACAATCTGCGCTACCTCGCGGGTAATGTCGTGCATCTGGCCGTGGCCCTCGGTGGCGAGGTGGATCTGGTCTTGGTACACCATAGGCTGTGGGATTCTTCAACGGGAAACAGGGCACGGCAGTGCCAGTGCCCCTACGGTCATATTAGCGATCGCGCTGATGCAGAATCTTTCAGGTAAACCGGCGGCGGATCAGTTCGTAGACGGCCCGAATGCCCATGGCTTCGCCTCCTTCCGGACGACCGGGGAGCGATCGCAGGTTCCAGGCCATCAAATCAATATGCACCCAGGGAATCGCGGGTTTGACGAACTCCTGCAGAAACAGGGCCGCCGTGATCGACCCGCCGTAGGAACTGTTGCCGATGTTCGACAGGTCGGCCACCTTGCTCTCCAGCATGGAGCGGTAGGGCTGGTGCAGGGGCAGCTGCCATAGGGGATCATCTACGGCTAAACCCGCCTGGATCAGCCCAGTCCCCACTTCCTCGTCGCTGCAAAAACAGGCGGGCAGTTCTGTGCCTAGGGCCACACGGGCAGCTCCCGTCAAGGTGGCAAAGTCCACAATCAGCCCCGGATCTTCGCGACAGCCTTCCCACAGGGCATCCGCCAGCACCAGCCGTCCCTCCGCATCGGTGTTGCCGATTTCCACGGTTAACCCCTTGCGGGAAGGCAGTACGTCCAGAGGATGGGTAGCATTCCCGGCAATGCTGTTTTCTACCGCCGGAATCAGCAGCCGCAGCCGCACCGGCAGCTTCATCGCCATGATCATCTGGGCCAGCCCCAGGGTGTTGGCGGCTCCGCCCATGTCCTTCTTCATCAGGCGCATGCCCGCCGCATTCTTGATATTCAGACCGCCGCTGTCGAAGCAGACCCCCTTACCCACCAGAGTGACCTTGGGATGATCCGGATCGCCCCAGCGCAGATCTAACAGCCGGGGGGCTTCGTCGCTGGCTCGCCCGACGCCGTGGATCATCGGGTAGTTTTCGCTGAGTAAATCTTCGCCACGAAAGATCTGGAGTTCCGCTTGGAAGGTTTTGGCCACCGTTGTCACCGCGTCTTCTAGATGGTCTGGCCCCATGTCCCCGGCGGGGGTGTTGACCAGATCTCGCACCAGGTAGACGGCGGTGGTGGCGGCATCCACATAGGCGGCATCTACGGGGGCGGGCACCATCAGCTGGGCCAGAGGCTGGGACTGATTCTGGCGGTAGCGATCAAAGCGATACTGCCCTAGTCGCCAACCCAAACAGAGCTTGGTAGCCTCCTCTGGGCTCCAGTCATCGGCTAGGGCATAGCTGTGGGGGGGCAGCATCGCCGGCAGTGCGCCTAGGGTCCAGGTATCGATCGCCTCCGGTCGGCCCACTAGCACTTTGCCAATGCCGTCATCGCCAGGGATTAAACAGTAGGTTCCGGGGTCTGCCCGAAAGGCCGAAGCTTGAATCCAGGCTTTATGGTCTTGAAAATTCTGCAGCTGATTGGCGTTGACCAGATAAATAGGGACCGCGTTTGGCAAAGTAATCTCCTTTTCGTAGGGGTAGCGCACATCTCATGGATAGCCCGATGGTACAGGCTAAGGCTCAGTCCGTGAAGCCCAATAGCGGCAGGCGGAATAAGCCATGGTCACGACCCCTCGAGCGATCGCCATTTCGTCCACTTCAAACTTGGGATGGTGCAGCGGATAGTTGACCGGGCGATCGTGAAAGCCTACCCCTAACCGAAACATGGTGCCGGGGGCGTGCTCTAGATAGACCGAAAAATCTTCGGCCCCCAAAGACGGTTCGTAGATCAGCTGCACGTGCTCACTGCCAAAGGCTTCTTCCACACAGGACTGGGTGATTTGGGTCAGGGCTTCGTCGTTCATCACCGAGGGCACCCCCCGGCGAAAATTCACCTCAAACTTGGCGCCGTAGGGCTGACACACTCCCGCCACGATGTTTTCAATCCACTGGGGCAGATGTTCGCGGGTGTCAGGATGGAGCGATCGCACCGTCCCCAGCAGCTTCACCGAGTCGGCGATCACGTTGGGGGCGCGCCCACCGCTGATCTGGCCGATGGTCAGTACCAGCGGATGCAGCGGATTCTGGGTGCGGCTGATGGACTGCTGCAGGGTGGTAATCACCTGGGAGGCAATCCAGATGGCATCCACCGCCTCATGGGGCCGCGCCCCGTGGCCTGACTCTCCAACGATGATAATTTCCAGATCGTCCGCCGCCGCCGTCAGCGCCCCGTAACGAATGCCAATATCCCCTGCCATCACCGAGGGATATACATGCAGCCCTAGCACCGCCGCCACATCTTTCATGACGCCGTCCTTAAGCATCCAGCGAGCTCCCTGGGCGGTTTCTTCGGCGGGCTGAAACAAAAACCGGGTAGTCCCCGGTAGCGGCACCTCCAGCTGGGACAATATCATCGCCGTACCCAAGCCAACGGTGGTGTGAACGTCATGGCCACAAGCATGCATAATGCCCAGCTGATCGGAGGCGTAGTCCAGCCCAGTCAGTTCTCGGATGGGCAGGGCGTCCATGTCCGCCCGGATAGCCAGGATGCCCTCGGCTTCTCCCCCTGCCAGTTCGGCCACCACACCGGTTTTGCCGACCATTTCCTGCACGTGCAGACCACAGGAAGACAGGACTCCGGCTACGTAGGCGGCGGTTTTATATTCTTGGCCGCTCAGTTCCGGGTGGCTGTGGAGATGGCGGCGAATTTCGATTAGACGTGGGGAAATTTTGTCGGCGAGGGCTCGAATCTGGCTCAGCATTGGGGAGGTGGGTATCCGTTAAGAGCGTAGCGACCCCAGGGTCGTTACTGGGAAGCTTCCGTTGCTTCCACCTCCTCAGGATAAAAGCTATATAGGGCGCGGGCACCCGTTTTGTCGGTGTAAATACTATGACTTTTAGGATCGACTAGCTTCAACAAGATTTCGGCTGGAGCCCGAATATCCCCGCCGCTGGCAACTACTCCTTCGACAATGCCGTATTGATAGGCTGGACTGTGGCCTGGCAGCGGGTAAAAAGGCTGTTTCAGTCGCACCCAGTCTCCAACTTCCATGGCATCCCTAAGCATCAATTTCGAGGTTTTGACGGCTGCGCTCTAGGGCCTGCCAAAGCTGGTCAATTTGGCGATAGGCCTCTAAAGAAGTCAACTTGCCCCCTTGATAGAGAGCGCTAATGTAGCCTACTCGCTGAGAAAATTCCTGGAGATTAGCGTTGAACACAATCGCGTTTGGCTGTCCATTCCCCCAGTAGCTGGCATGGGGATAGAGAAACGTATTGAGATCCATGGCTATCTCCTGAATCAAGTACAAACCCTTGGGCTAACTGTCTGGCCCTAGTATGCCTTCAATGTCTATACATCCGGACCTTTATGGCAGTAAAGGCGTCAAGTCTTAACCTTTAGTTAACCAAGCTAAGCATAGCTCATCCTTCAGCCGATCGCTGTCCAAATCCCCCTAGTCAGGGGGCGTCCACCCAGGTCCCGCACCTTTGGGAGAGGCATAACATAGCCCCAAGCTGGGCCCAACGGGGTTTGGTCCAGGCTAAACGTCGGAATTGTCAACCGCTGGTACAGGCTGGCCTCGGGATGATTGGGAAAATAGTCTTCAAATTCATCTAGGGCATTCAGAACGGCGCGATCGCCAAAGCCCAGCCGATATCCCTGCACCCAGCCGGGCTCCTGGGTCATGGCCGGATAGCCCTCGGGCAGGGCGTAGAGACGGCCTTGGACGAGGGCGGGCTGAGCCTTTAGCACATAGGGCTGGCAGAAGATGGGATAGGCCCGCTCGCCGGGCTTCAGGGTGCCATAGACAAACACGTGGAAAAGGGCCATAGCCGCTATCATGGAGTACGTCAAAAAAGCAGTGCCGAGCAGGAGTCTGGCGTGGCCCCCAAGTCTGTTTCCGAAAAATATCTCCCCGCAGAAATCGAAGCAAAATGGCAGCAGATTTGGGTCGAACAAAATGTCGATGCTGCCTCAGAGCAGGCTGACAAGCCCAAATTTTACGCTCTGTCTATGTTCCCCTACCCTTCCGGGAACCTGCACATGGGCCACGTCCGCAACTACACCATCACCGACGTGATTGCCCGAGTGCGGCGGATGCAGGGCTACCGAGTGCTGCACCCGATGGGCTGGGATGCCTTTGGCCTACCGGCGGAGAATGCCGCGATTGATCGCGGCGTTCACCCGGCCCAGTGGACGTATCAAAATATTGACCAGATGAGGGCACAGCTGCAAGAGCTGGGCCTCTCCTACGACTGGGAGCGCGAGGTGGCCACCTGTGCCCCCGACTACTACCAC
>PYEQ01000438.1 GCA_003017785.1 filamentous cyanobacterium CCP5
CTGGGCATTTCCCAGCCTGGAGACACCATTCTCACCGGTCGGGAGCTGGTGCATCTGAGCCAGGCGGAACTGGAGCGTGCCGTCTCCCAGGTCAGCGTCTACGCCCGCGTTGCCCCCGAACACAAGCTGCGAATCGTCCAGGCGTTGCAAAAGCAGGGAGAATTCGTCGCCATGACCGGGGACGGAGTCAATGACGCCCCCGCCCTGAAGCAGGCGGACATCGGCATTGCCATGGGCATCACCGGCACCGACGTCAGCAAAGAAGCCAGCGACATGGTGCTGCTGGATGACAACTTCGCCACCATCGTCGCCGCCACGGAAGAGGGCCGGGTCGTCTACGACAACATTCGCCGGTTCATCAAGTACATCCTCGGCTCCAACATTGGCGAGGTGCTGACCATCGCCGCCGCCCCCCTGATGGGCCTGGGCGGGGTGCCCCTGTCGCCCCTGCAAATTCTCTGGATGAACCTGGTCACTGACGGCGTGCCGGCCCTGGCCCTGGCGATGGAGCCCGCTGAACCCAACGTCATGCAGCGCCCGCCCCACAACCCGCGAGAAAGCATCTTTGCCCGTGGATTAGGGGCCTACATGGTGCGGGTGGGAATTTTGCTGGCGGTGCTCACCATCGGTCTGATGGGCTGGGCCTACCAGCACACCCACGCCTCTGGCTATGGTGGCGACCCCGACACCTGGAAAACCATGGTGTTCACCACCCTCTGTCTGGCTCAAATGGGCCACGCCCTGGCGGCGCGATCGGATCTACGGCTCACCGTCCAGATGAACCCGATGACGAATCCCTACGTGTGGGGCGCGGTGCTGCTGACCACAGCGCTGCAAATCGCCCTGATCTACGTGCCGCCCCTGGAGAATTTCTTCGGCTTGCACCCCCTCTCCGGGCTGGAGCTACTGATTTGCTTTGGCTTCAGTGCCCTAGTGTTTGTCTGGCTGGAAGGAGAGAAATTGTTTATCCGGTTAGCAATGGGGCGTAAGCTGGCTTCGACTCCGCTCAGCCAGCGGTAACCCAGCCAGTGCGCCCAATGCAGAATCTCCGATTGCATCACCGGGGTTTCCAACGATCGCAGGAATTGCGATCGCCTGAATCCCTGAAAATCCGCCGGGTTTATTGAGGGCGCACGCGGTGCGCCCCTACCGATTATTTGATTCGTCCCTATGGAAACTAACTATGACCATTGTGCTGACCCTGGGGGTCGTATTGCTGGCCCTGGTGTGCTTTGTCGGGGAATGGTTCCCCGCTGACATCACCGCGATCGCCGTCATGGTGATTCTCATGACCCTGGGCCTGGTTACCCCCGAGGAGGGCATTTCCGGCTTCAGCAACTCCGCCACGGTGACGGTGCTGGCGATGTTTATCCTCAGTGCGGGCATCGATCGCACCGGGGCGGTGCAGGCGGTGAGCCAGTGGTTTATGGCCTGGGGCGGTAGGAGCGCACGGCGGCAAATTCTGGTGATGGGGGCGATCGTCGGGCCAATTTCCGGGTTTATCAACAACACCGCTGTGGTGGCCGTATTTCTGCCCATCGTCGAAGACTGGTGCCGCAAGCGGGGGATTGCCTCCTCGAAGCTGCTGATGCCCCTCTCCTACGTAACGGTGCTGGGGGGGATGCTGACGGTAATCGGCACCTCCACCAACGTGCTGGCCAGCGGTCTGTCAGACGACTTGGGCTATGGCACCTTTGGACTGTTTCAGTTCACAGCAGTCGGCCTGATTACCGGCACTGCCGGTTTGCTGTATCTAGCCTTTGTCGCTCCCCGCTGGCTGCCTGAGCGCCAGACTCCCGCCACCGACACGGTGCTCCAGCGCTATGGCCTGAGCAAATACATCAGCGAAATTGTGATTCCCCCCGGCTCCAATCTGGTGGGGCAGTCCTTGCAGTCTAGCCAGATCCAGCGCAAGTTTGACCTAGATGTGATGGAGCTGATTCGCAATGGCTCCCACTATCCCCAGCCGATCGCCGACAAGCAGATGCAAGCAGGGGATGTGCTACTGGTGCGCTCCCAGCCCGAATGCCTGCTGAAGATCAAAGAAACCCAGGGGATCGAGATCTTGCCAGAAGTAGAGTTTGGCCAGCGGCAGGCAGGCCCCGCCCTCAGCGAAGGGGAAGAAGGCATTGCCGAAGTGCTGCTGCTGCCCAACTCGGAAATCGTCGGCTCTAACCTCAAAGAATGTCGCTTTCGCCAGCGCTACAACGCCACGGTGCTGGCAATCCAGCAGGGACAGGCCGTGAAACGCGATCGCCTGGGGCGGGTGCCCTTGCAGTTCGGCGATGTGCTGCTGGTGCAGGGGCCAAAGCAAAGTCTGGTCGGTCTGCAAACTCGACCAGGCTTTGTGCTGGTAAAGGAGCGAGACGTGGAAACCTTCCGACGAGAACGGGCGGTGATGGCGATCGCCATCATGGTCGGGGTGATTCTGCTGGCAGCCCTGGAGTGGGTACCGATTTTGGTGAGCGCCTGGATTGGGGTGGTGCTGATGGTGCTGACCGGCTGCCTGAAACCCGGCGAACTCTACAGCTCGGTGCGGTGGGACGTGATCTTTCTGCTGGCGGGGTTGATTCCCCTGGGCATCGCCATGGAAAACTCTGGGGCCACCCAGTGGCTAGCGGACTGGATGGTGTCTTTAGGGGGGGAATGGTCGGGCTATGCCCTGCTGACCCTGTTTTTTGTGATTACCTCCCTGGTAACGGAGATTCTCTCGAACAACGCCTGTGTGGTGCTGCTACTGCCGATCGCCGCCAAAGTCGCTGAATCTTTAAGCCTCAACCCCTATGCCTTCATGTTCACGGTGATGTTCGCGGCCTCTAATAGCTTTATGACCCCCATCGGCTACCAGACCAACACTATGGTCTACGGGCCAGGGGGCTACCGCTTCGCCGACTTTCTGCGGGTCGGCACCCCCCTCAATTTGCTCATGGCGCTGATTACCCCACCGCTGATCATTGCGTTCTATGGACTCTAATTCTCCTAACTCCCATCACGCCTCCAAGTTCTCCCAGGAGATCAAAACCCTGCTAGAACAGCTGGCCCACCAGCCCCTCACCCTGGCCCATCTGCTCAGGGAAACCTCCGAGCGGGGCTTTTCCCTGGTGATTGGGCTGCTGGTGCTGCCGTTTTTGTTTCCCATGCCGCCGGGGTTCACCACCATTTTGGGCTCTGCCTGCCTGCTGCTGTCCCTGCAGATGACCGTGGGGCGGCGATCGCCCTGGCTGCCCCGGCGGGTGGCGGAGTTTCAGTTTCCAGCGATGCTGGCGCGGCAGATCCTCAGCAACCTCAAGCGGGTGACGCGGGTGACGGAGCGGTTTGTGCGACCCCGGCTGATTTCCATTGCCCAAAGCACCCACATCTGGCAAATCAATGGCCTCTGTATTAGCTGGCTGACCCTGTTGCTGATGCTGCCGATTCCGATGACCAATCCGTTTCCCACCGTGGGGATTTTGATTTTGGCGGTGGCGACCCTGGAGGCCGATGGGCTGATGATGTGCGTGGGCTACGGCACCACCGGCCTGGTGACGGGACTGTTTGGTTTATTGGGCTATGGGCTGTGGCGATCGCCCGACTTGTTCATGCAGTGGTTTCAATAGGACGAAAATCTCTTTGCTGTAGGCTGCAGAAATCCAGTTACAGCATCAAACTCGAACTGCCATTGCGGTTGAACGCCAGTGGGTTCCTCCCCCTTGGCGTCCGCCGGGAAATTCTTCCCGATCTAAGCTGGCATTGGGCGAGGCAGGGCTACAAGAAACATGGATCATCACGAGGGAAGCCGCACTAAGGAAAGCCATTAGCATCATTCCTCTCGGCAGAACCATGAGTCGAATCAGGAGGGGCTTAATCACGAGCACGACGGTTTTGGACATCTCATTGATGGATGGGCATCTGTCCCCATTCTTTCTGGATCAGGGATGTCAAGGGCCCTATTGCCCCTTCATTTACCTCGGCTTTACCAAGTCGTTTGTCCAGCTTTATAAAACCTGCTTTTAGAAGCAGATCAGATCTTGGCCTTGTCAGTAAAGCGATCGGGGCCCATTGCCGCCAGCCATGGATCAGGACCAGCCATGACTGCCTTGGCAAATCGTTCCGCAATCGGCGGCAGCAGGGAAAACGGGCTGCTAAACCCGGTGAAAGTCTGGACTCCGTCGATGCCAGGGACCGGGCCGACCAGGGGGAGGCTGTCGCGGCTGAAGCTAACGTGGCAGCGGTGCCAGGTACCCAGCAGGGCTGCTAAGGCCGGTAGCTGATGACCGATGGCCATTCGGATTTGTCGTTCGCTCTCGGCGGCATCGATGGGGGCTGCCAGATCCGTCAGGGTGCGGCTAATCTGGCCGAGGCGCAAATGGCCCGATTGAAATTGAATCGCTCCGCTGTCAAGAATCGGCGGAGCCACTTCAT
>PYEQ01000439.1 GCA_003017785.1 filamentous cyanobacterium CCP5
GCCTGACGGAGGTTGGTACCTTCAAAGTCAGCTTCGTTGAGATTGGTATCGCACAAAAGGGCCTCGCTTAGATCAGCGTGCCGCAAGCGGGCACTGCGCATCCCGGCCTCAGTGAGATTGGCACCCCTGATCTGGGCCTCGCTCAGATCAGCACCAATCAGGTTGGCTAGGGTGAGGTTAGCTTGATTTAAATTCGCTCCATTCAAAATAGCTTCACGAAAATTGACCCCAACTAGCACAGCAGAGGCCAAATTTGCCTGGATGAAAATAGCCTGTCGAAAGTTTGCACCGCTGAGGTCTTGATGAGACAAATCCCCTGCAGTTACGTATGCACCACGGAAATCCCGTTCCCCAGCAGCGTATAGTTGCAACAACTCGGCCGGGGCGATTTTGCCCCGCTGTTTGAGAGTGTCCTCAGGCTGATAGGTATTCAATCCTCTTCCTCGGCTGCCTTAGCGCAAAAGTGTGTAGCTCTATGAACCGGAGATTTGCATCAATAAATTGGCCTAATCGCCTAACTTGAAACAAATACTAAGTCCATTGTGCCCATCTACCCGCATATTCACCGACCAAGGCTTAAATTCCGTTCACATCTAGCCCGATTCGCCCTCCCATTCGATGATTAGATTCCATGGTTAGCAGAGTGAATCAGGCGGCCCCCAGTAGATTGAAACAGCAGCGCCATGATTGGCTACGATGAAACTTTGAGATGCTGCTGACTCTATGGATTGATGCCAGCAACCATCTAGCCCCGTACAGTGATCTGCGGGCGATCGCCCGCTAGGATTCGAATCCCAAGGATGTGCCATGTCAGATAACCGTAGAAGTCAGGTCGTTACCCAGGGGGTGCAGCGCACCCCCAACCGCGCCATGCTCAGAGCCGTGGGCTTTGGGGATGGAGATTTTAACAAGCCGATTGTGGGGTTGGCCAACGGCTTCAGCACGATTACTCCCTGCAACATGGGGATTGGGGATCTGGCGAAACGGGCGGAAGCAGGCCTGCGGGAGGCCGGAGCGATGCCCCAAATGTTTGGCACCATCACCATCAGCGACGGGATTTCCATGGGCACTGAGGGGATGAAATATTCCCTGGTGTCGCGAGAGGTGATTGCCGACTCCATCGAGACGGTGTGCAACGGCCAGAGCCTAGACGGAGTGCTGGCGATCGGCGGCTGTGATAAGAACATGCCGGGGGCAATGATCGCGATCGCCCGCCTGAATATCCCCGCCGTGTTTGTCTATGGCGGCACCATCAAACCGGGCCACTACGACGGAGAAGACCTGACTGTGGTCAGCGCCTTCGAGGCGGTGGGCCAGCACAGCGCCGGTAAAATCGACGACGACCGGCTGCTGGCGGTGGAGAAAAATGCCTGTCCGGGAGCCGGTTCCTGCGGCGGCATGTTCACTGCCAACACCATGTCTTCGGCCTTTGAGGCGATGGGTATGAGCCTGATGTATTCGTCGACGATGGCCGCCGAAGACGCGGAGAAGGCGGACAGCACCGAGAAATCTGCCCACGTGCTGGTGAACGCCATCCGCCAGCAGATTTTGCCAAAGCAAATTCTCACCCGCAAAGCTTTTGAGAACGCCATTTCCGTGATCATGGCGGTGGGCGGTTCTACCAACTCGGTGCTGCATTTGTTGGCCATTGCTAACGCGATCGGCGTGGAGCTGACCATCGACGACTTCGAAACCATCCGCCGAAAAGTGCCCGTCATCTGCGACCTGAAGCCCTCCGGTCGCTATGTGGCCACCGACCTGCACAAGGCGGGCGGCATTCCCCAGGTGATGAAAATCTTGCTGGAGCACGGACTGCTCCACGGCGATGGTCTGACCGTGACCGGCCAGACCATCGCCGAACAGCTAGCGGCGATTCCCGCCACGCCCCGCGCCGACCAGGAGGTGATTCGCCCCTTTGACCGGCCCATTTATCCCCAGGGGCACCTGGGGATTCTCAAGGGCAACCTGGCCTCGGAGGGGGCCGTGGCCAAGCTCACCGGCATCAAAAAGCGCCAGATCACCGGCCCCGCTCGGGTGTTTGAATCCGAGGAAGACTGCCTGAAGGCGATTCTGGCCAAGCAGATCCAGGCCGGGGACGTGGTGGTGGTGCGCTACGAAGGGCCGAAAGGCGGGCCGGGCATGCGGGAAATGCTGGCCCCTACGTCGGCGATCATTGGGGCCGGCCTGGGGGATTCCGTCGGGCTGATTACCGACGGACGCTTCTCCGGCGGCACCTATGGCATGGTGGTGGGCCATGTGGCCCCAGAGGCAGCGGTGGGGGGCGCGATCGCCCTGGTGCAGGAAGGAGACACCATTACCATCGACGCTGACAAGAATCTTTTGCAGCTCAATGTGGACAACGCCGAACTGGAGCGCCGCCGCGCCGCCTGGACACCGAAGCCCCCCAACTACACGCGGGGAATTCTGGGCAAATATGCCAAGTTGGTATCCACCAGCAGTAAAGGCGCGGTGACGGATATGGATCTGTTTTAGATGTCGTAGGGGCGCACAGCTGTGCGCCCCTACGACGACGTGCGCCCCTACGACGTGCGCCCCTCAACAACAATTTTGTATCGGCGTTGCCTCAGCGGCGTCGATACATGGTTTATAAGGATAGACGTAGAAGCCCTATCTCTTCCAAGTCCCATGCAAGAATCCCTGTGGAAACTGATGCGCCGTCGGTTTTTCTGGCTGTCGCTGCTGCTGCTAGTGTGGCTGCTGTGCAGCGGCGAGGCTCAGGCGGGGCCATTGCAGGAACGCCTGGAGCAGTTTCCCGACTGGACGAATAAGCCGCCTGTGCAGGTAGCCGAGGGGGATCTGATTTATCCCAACTGGATGGCGGGCACCTGGCAGATGACCACGACCCTGGTGGATCTGGCGGCCCCCTTAGCCCCGGAGGTGGTGACCCCCGGCTTCGAAGGCAACCAGGACTGGTTAGATCAACCGATCGCCTGTCTGGTGCGGTTTGTCCCGGAGGGTGCTTCCCTGCGACGGTTTCTGCCCCTGGTGCGCCACGGCACCAAAATTCTCAGCGATCGCGCCTTCAATGCCCTTAGCCTCGCCCGCGCCTACCTGGGAGAAGAAGCTGTCCAGACGGTGCGGGTAGACCCGACGAACCCCAATCGGCAGGTGACGCTACTCCAGGGGGGCCGTCAGCTCGAATCCACCATTACCCGGCGGGCAGTAGAAACCCTGGATGACCATACCTTTGTCACTAGCGAGGTGTATCAGCAGATTTTTCGGGGCACCGACCGGCCCTACCTGAACGAGGTGGAAACCACCACGGCCTATCGGTGGCAGAGCGACAGTCCGACACCCCTGATGGCGGATCAGGTAGCGGCGATTTATCTGTCGCCCAAGGACGAAGACTATTTCAAAGCCATCAACCGCCCCGTCGCCCTATATCGGTACCACCTGGAATTCGAACCAGTAGACGGCATTGATACCTGATTGTGAAATCAATTTATTTTTCGGGCAGGTTGCGGGGGGGGATTTCGCGGCCTTTGAAGAATTGCTGTTCTAAGCTGTTCAGCCAGAGCCAGAGGCCGCCCGTGGTCAGGGGAATGAGGCTATAGAGAATGCCTGTCAGCAGCGATGGGGTTGCCACGATCGCACTCATCACCGGGTACAGGCAAAGGGCGATCGCCCCCACAATCAGCGATCCCCGCTTGAGCTGCTGCACCCGCTTCAGGGCCGAACGACAGCTACCGCAGTGCTGGGTGTGGGAATGGTAGCGATCAAGCAGGTCAGGCTGGCTCCATTCTCGCGGTAGGGGCTGATTGGGGAACGGGTCGGCAGCGTAATCCCTCACCCAGCGGCGAAACTCCACCACGAAGCGATCGCCCTCGGAAGGCATGTAGCAGGCTTGGCCGTAAGATTCGGCGTCCCTGGCGGCTAAAGCCCGTTCTTGTAGATGCAGAAAGATCTGGTCGTCCTCCAACACACCGTTGTTGCGGAGATGGGTATACCAGCGGGGGGACAGGCCAATCAAAAAGCTGGGCAGCTTCGAGTTGAACTTAAACGGAAAGCGGGCAAACAGGCGGCATTCCCCTTTGCGAATCGGGGTGGCGTATACCACCGTCAGGGTGCGGCCAAACTTCTCGGAGGTGACATCGTGCCACATCAGGCTGGGGGCAACGAAGGTGGTAAACTGCTGCCCCAGTTGGCCGCGACGTGGCCCTTCCGGCCAGGTAGCATAGAAGCCCGGCTTACCCGTTTCGAGAATCTCCAGATCGACCATCGGCCCAGCATTCTTGCGATTGCCAACGGACTGGTGATGGGTGTAAGGAATGTGGCTGGAATCCAAGACGTTTTCCAATAGGGTGAGGGCGTCGTAGGGTAGGTCGCGGAAGGTGCTGAACATCACCCAGCCATCGGGGTCGGATTCCATCGGCC
>PYEQ01000440.1 GCA_003017785.1 filamentous cyanobacterium CCP5
GCTCAGCGGCTATCTCTCTAACTTATGTGAGTAGTAAAATAAAAGGTAATACCAGGCGTAGCCTTATATCTATGTCGTCATCATCTAAACGTCGGGTTTCTGTCACTATCGATGCGGCCCTGCTCGATAGTATTGATCAGTTTTCGGAAAATCGCTCTGCCGTCATCGAAGAGGCCCTAAGGCTATGGCAGGCCCAGCGGATTCAGGCCCAACTACGTCAGTTTTACCAAACCCGCCCCCAGAGCGATATTCAAGGCGAAACTGCCTGGGCGCAAGAAACCCAAGATGCTGCCCTCCAGCAGTGGGATGAAGATGGGCCTTGGGAGGATGCCCCATCGGCATGACGACGGCTCCTTTGTACCATCAGGGCGAAATCTATCTCTCCAGAGCGCTACGCCAGGGGGGCGACACCAAAAAGCGCCCGGTAGTGATAGTTTCCTTGGATGTGCGGAATCAGTACAGCACGACCTTACTGGTTGTTCCTTTTTCTTCAGATGCAGCAGCGTTATCCGGGAACCCGTGTCGAGTGCTCATTTTGGCTGGGGAAGGGGGATTGGAGCGCGATTCTGTCGCAATGGGTGACCTAATTACTACGGTGGAAAAGCGCTACTTGGAGCGCGGTCCCTACGGTAGCGTGAGCACCGAGTCTTTACGAAGGATTCAGCGAGGCATTCAGATTGCTATTGGGCTGTATTCGGTTTGACCCTCTGCCCACTGTTTGTCTGAGCCGTTCTGACCCAAAGAAGTCTCCGCTAAATTCCTCCAGAACTCGCGCATGTCAGCAAATCGGGGGAAACCGCGAGGGAGTCTCTGGGTTGAACGGTAAGCTTAGCGACGGCTGGCGGGAGTAGTTTGGAAGGGGCCGGTGAGGGAGGCGAAGGCTCTTTGGATGGGGGCTAGCCAGCCCAGAGGTGTAGAGCGCAGCTCGGGTATCTCGTTCTCGCAAAGTTCCTTGTGCTCGGCTGGAGTTGTTGGATTGGTCATATAGTCCCGCAGCCAGGTGCAGCTCTTGGCCATCAGGTCATCTAAGTCAAAGTTCCAGAGAATCACTGTGCCATCACGGCTGGCACTGGCTATTGTTTGTCCATCTGGGCTAAAACTTACACTGGTGACTGAATCTTTATGGCCATCAAGAGTTTGCAATAGCTGCCCGCTCCTGCTCCACAGCTTTACCGTGCCATCGTAGCTACCGCTGGCAACTGTTTGACCATCGAGAGGAAAACTCACAGCATATGCACCAGCCTTATGGCCATCGAGAGTTTGCAACAGTTGCCCGCTCCTGCTCCACAGCTTTACCGTGCCATCGTAACTACCGCTGGCTATGATTTGGCCATCTGGCGGAGCAAAACTCACACTATAGACCCCATCCTCATGGCCTTCGAAAATTTTCAGTAGCTGCCCACTCCTATTCCATAGCTTTACTGTGCCGTCAGCACTAGCACTGGCCAGAACCTGACCATCCGGGGCAAAACTCACACTGTAGACCCCATCCTCATGGCCTTCGAAGGTTTGCAACAGCTGCCCATCCCTGCCCCACAAATGCACTGTTCCATCCAAGCTGCCGCTAGCAAGGACTTGGCCATCTGGAGCAAAACTCACGCTTCTGAAAAAATGAAGTGACCTTCCTGTGGAAGATAGGGGGAAGAGCTCATATCTATAGAGGGCTTGTGGTGATCGGCCGCTCCGGTCCCATAGCTTCACTGTGCCATCAGCGCCAGCGCTAGCGAGAGACTGGTCGTTAGGAGCAAAACTTACAGCGCTAACAGGACCTATATGGCCATCAATGGTTTGCAGCAGCTGTCTGTTCTCACTCCATATTTTTATGGTGCCATCATTGCTAGCACTAGCGAGAGTCTGGTCAGTGGGAGCAAAGCTTACACTATTGACGTCATCAATCTGCGGTTCTAGAGGCCTGTAACTACCAACTCGGAGGGCTTGCAATAACTGATAATTACCGCCCCATATTTTTACTTTGCCATCGTTGCCGGCACTCGCTAGCGTCTCACCGTTGGGTGCAAAACTTACACTATTGATGACGACTTCAGAACCCCACTCCCACGTCTCATCATCCTCAAGAGTTTGTAGTAATCGTCCGTCAATATTCCACAACATCACCCTACCGCTATCATCGGCACTGGCAAGGAACTGGTTATTGGGGGAGAAACTCACACTGTTAAAGTGACTGTGTCTGCGGATTATGTTTACGTCATCTGGATCATCTGGATGGGGGTGCCAAACAAGTGTTTGCAGCAGCAGCCCATCAGTGTTCCACAGCTTTACAGTGCCATCATCACTGGCGCTGGCAAGCATCTCACCATTCGGGGCGTAACTTACATCATTGACAGGGTCTGTATGGCCTGTAAGGGTTTGCAGTAGCTCGCCGCTAATATTCCACAGTTTTACTGTGCCATCGTCACTGGCACTTGCTAGTGTCTCGCTGTCTGGGGCAAAAGCCACACTATTGACATCTGCTATGTGGCCACTGAGGGTTTGCAGTAGCTCGCCGCTAATATTCCACAGTTTTACCGTACCATCGTCGCTGGCACTTGCTAGTGTCTCGCTGTCTAGGGCAAAAGCCACACTCCTGACCCAATCAGTATGAGCTTTGAAAGTATTACGATGCAAATAACCAGGATAGTTATAAATTTCTCGTAGTGCTGCAGCCGCCTGAAGTCTTACCTCAGGGCGAAGTTTATGCTGGGGCGGCAGGCGGGCTAGCGTGTCTGTCTTAGCAACTTGTCTAAGTCTGTCAGCTAGCGTTATTGATCGGCTTGTCAGACCTCTGTTTTCCGCTCTTTGAATTTGTTGCCCTAACTTCAGCCCCGCCAGTAACGCCTTGAAGTTCAAATTAGAGGCCATCAGGTTCTTGATTCTCAAACTTTCTGCCTGGATATCGGCGTTAAATGCTTCCGCTTCAGCTCGTTCGGTTGCTTCCTCCGCACGGAGTGTTTCAGTTTGAGCAAAGTCCTTTTGCCGCTCTGCCTCTGCTTCCCCTGCTTCCGCTCGTTGTCGAGCAGCTTCTGCCCGTTGTCTCTGCTGAGTTTCCGCCTTTTGGGCCGCTTTTGCCTGGGTCAACGCATCTTCAGCTTCTTGCTGCTTTTCTTCAGCCACCTGTCGTTGGGCAGCTTCCCCCGCTTCTGCCTGCTGCGCCAGTTCTCTAGCGGCTTCGGCCTCTTGTAACCGCTGTTCCGCTAACTCTCTAGCGTTTTCTTCCCGCGTCAAGGCGTCATCTTTCTCAGTCAGGGCAGCTTGAGCCGTCCGGTATTGAACAAAAGCTACACCACCTGCCCCGATGGCCAGCAACAGCAGCATAGCCAACACCCCGATCGCAGCTCGTTGTCGGTTATTGGCAAGCCTACGCCCCGCAGCCGAAGCCGATACGTATTCAACCTGTAGATCTGTTGGCTTCGGCTCTTTCTGCGCAGCACCAGCTTGAATCAGCCATTGCTCTGCTGCCTCTAATTCACTGCCCCGCAGCAGCAAACTGCCATCCCGGTTCTTCTGCGCCCACTCAATCGCCCGATTTTCTAAGCGGGTGTGGGTCTTGTTGTGTTCCAGGTCAGTATTAATTGCCGCCACCAGCTGCTCAAAAGCCGGTTCAAACGGATCGGTTTCTCGAAACGGCAGCCACTGGATATGGCTGAAGGATTTTGGCAGCTCAGCATTTCGCCGCAGCACGGGGATAATCCGCTTATTGCGCTCCCGAGCGTAGTCCACCTCATCCAGGCAGTATTTAGACGTCACCGAGTCTGGACTGATGACGAAGATAAACGTGTGGGCTTTTTCAATCCCCGCCTCGATTTCTTTCCACCATTCAGCCGTCGCGGCAATGTCCTGCCAGTCAATCCAGGCCTGGTATTTACTCGCCACCAGCGCATCGTGCAGCACTTCGACAAAGGCTTTATCCCGACGGGAATAGGAGATAAAAACGTCAGCCATAGTTAGGGGGCGCGGAGACTGTTGAATCCAAGGCTATACGTACCGTACAAGCTCCACCCGGTAGCGCTGCTTTTTTGTCACAGAAACATTACCAATTTCCAACCGGCCTTTGCCACGAATCGCCACCAGATCGCCGCTGGCGACGTTGTGGCTGGCCTGGGTAATGGTCTTCCAGTTCACCCGCACATCCCCCGCCGAAATCATATCCGCCATCTTGCTGCGAGACATGCCAAAGCCCGCCGAGGCGATCGCATCTAGCCGCATCGAAGCTTCAACCGTGGTCATTTCCTTCTTTTTCGGCGGACGTACTTTCAGGGCATCCCAGGCGATCGCTCGGGTCTTCACCGGCACCGATCGCACCTGGGTGAGGTTTAGTTCTAAAAACTCCACCAGCTCCGGCTCGACAATGATCTGCGCCCCCCGCTCCCCCAGCACCAAAATATCCCCCACCT
>PYEQ01000441.1 GCA_003017785.1 filamentous cyanobacterium CCP5
CGGGTGCTGCGGCGGGTAGGTCCCCCCCTGCCCCCCTACTCCATCGGGCTGGTGCCCTTTGTAGAAACTGTCCACGATCGCCTCACGGTGGAAATTCGCCGGGGCTGCACTCGCGGTTGTCGTTTTTGCCAGCCGGGAATGCTCACTCGCCCCGCCCGCGACGTCGATCCAGAAACGGTGGTGGACACCATCGAGCAGGGGATGCGGGCCACGGGCTACAACGAGTTTTCCCTACTCTCCCTGAGCTGTTCCGACTACCTGGCCCTGCCTGCCGTGGGGCTGGAGGTGAAAAACCGCCTCCAGGACGAAAACATTTCCCTGTCCCTACCCAGCCAGCGGGTGGATCGCTTCGACGAAAACATCGCCAACGTGGTGGGCGGCACCCGGCTCACCGGCCTCACCTTCGCGCCGGAGGCGGGCACCCAGCGGATGCGAGACATCATTAATAAGGGGCTGACCAACGAAGAACTGCTGCGGGGGGTGAAGACCGCCTACGAGCAGGGCTGGGACCGGGTGAAGCTGTACTTCATGATCGGCCTGCCCGGTGAAACCGATGTGGATGTGATCGGCATTGCCGAGACGGTGCGCTGGCTGCGGCAGGAATGCCGCCTGCCCAACCGCAAGGCCCTCAGCGTCAACCTGACGATTTCTAATTTCACCCCCAAACCCCACACGCCGTTCCAGTGGCACTCGGTGTCTACCACCGAGTTCGAGCGCAAGCAGGCATTGCTCAAGGCAGAATTTCGGGGCATGCGCTGGGCCAAGGTGAACTTCACCGACGTCCGCATTTCCGCCATGGAGGACTTTGTGGGCCGGGGCGATCGCCGCCTGTCGGCGGTGGTCAAGCGGGCCTGGGAACTGGGGGCGGGCATGGATGCCTGGTGGGAGAGCCTGGAGCGGGCCTTCAACGCCTGGACCCAGGCGATCGACGAGGCGGGCCTGAGCTGGAAGTACCGCCGGGTGGAAAGCGGCGAGTGGAATGTGATGGACGCTGGGGCAGATCAGGCCGCCACCGAAATGCCCCTACCCTGGGATCACATCGACACCGGCATCGACAAGTCCTGGCTCCAGGAGGATTTGCGCAAAGCCCTGGAAGCCGCCACCGTCCCCGACTGCTCCTTCGAGGGCTGCTCCCACTGCGGCATCTGCGGCCCCGACTTCGGCCACAACGTGGTGGTGCCGCCGCCGCCGATTCCGGAATTTAAGGGTCACTTCAAACCCGACACCGCCAAGGTGCAGCGGCTACGGCTGCGGCTGGGCAAGCTGGGCAGCATGGCCCTGATCGGCCATCTGGATCTGGTACGGCTGTTTGATCGCGCCCTCCGCCGTGCCTCTTTGCCCATTTCCTTCACGGGGGGCTACCATCCCGGCCCCCGGATTTCTCCGGCCAATGCCCTGCCCCTGGGGGCCACGAGCTTAGGGGAAGTGGTGGACTTTGAGCTAAAAGCTCAGATTGACCCCGAGGAATTCCGCCAGCGGCTGGCGGCGCAGCTCCCCGCCGAAATGCCGATTCTGGATATTGAAGAGGTGCCCCTGGACTCCCCCGCCGCCACCAAGCTGCTGGAGCAGGCCACCTACTGCATTACCGTCCAGGCGGAGGCCGAACCTCACTGGCAGGATTGGATCGCGGCGGTGCTAGCCAAGGAAGACATCCCCTGGGAGCACACCACCAAGTCGGGCAAGAAACAGCTGGTGAACCTGCGCGATCGCCTCGACAGCCTGGCAGTCGTTACAGATTTGGCAACCTACCAGCTTCCAGCTCGGGCCATCCCCGACAATATAAATAGTGCGGTGCTGGTGTTTACTGGCGGCTGTCGCAACGATGGGTCGCAATTGCGACCCGAACATGGGGTGCATATGCTAGAGCGGGTAGCAGGCCAACCTCTACGGCTCCTACACCTGCATCGCCATCGGCTGCTGTTCCGGCAGCCCTGATTGTCCCCACCGGAGGTATGGATGATTAGACTGTTCGATTGGTTCAACTGGTCCCGCCTGAGCCGTGTCGGTCTTGGTGGGCTAGGGGGCGTCATGGTGATGGTGGGGGCGGCCTCTGGTCAGGTAGAGCTGTCTGCGGTGCCTTCGGCCCATGCGCCGGTAGCCGCTCAAGCAGAGTTTTGGGTAAACTTTCCTACCTTTAGCGCCCTGAATCGAGAATTTTGCCGTCGGGCGGTCACGGAGGTCGACCAGCAGTTTTGTACCATTGCCGATGTCAACAGTGCGGCCTTTGATAGTTCCCCCTCCGATGTTGAACTCACCCTGCCCAGCCTTTGGTGGATTCGCGACCAGCTGCCTCGCCGCTTGGGACGGCGTCGGCTGGTGCTGTCCTGGGCGGCCTACCGCCTGAAGCCGTCCTCCAGTCAGATGGTGGATGTGTATCTGGACAGTCAAATTTGGAACGTGCTGAATGCCTACGAGCACTATGCCGTCCTCAACCAGTTTGGCAGGGCTGCTAAGGAAGCTGGCTATCAGCTGCGGTTGTTTCGCGGTCAGGGCCGGGGCGCTCAGCTGATGGGGCTATACCTGTGTGAGCAGGATCAGGCGATCGCCGCCGCCACAGATCAGCTACCCATTAGCAGCAACGTCCCTTGCTGGGGCAGTATCGATCAAACTGTGCTGGATGCCTATAAGCTGCCTCCCAGATGAGGTTTAGAGAGACGCCGCCAGCTCAGGAATCCGGGCCCACAGTTCACGCAGCTGGGCTTCGCCCTGAGAATCTAAAGGCAGTAAAATCTCACTGCGTCCCTGGATCTCTGGGGTCAGGGTCAATAGAGACTGCCCAGCAAGCTCCTGGGGAACGGGCTGACCCCACAGGCGGGGAGAACTCCCCTGGCTGAAGATGGTCAGTTCGCTCACCACCGCCGGATCGAGGCAGTAGTCGACCCAGGCCTGGGCCAAGGGGCTGATCTTGGGGGCTGCCGCTGGCCGCACCCACACATCAGCACTGAGCAGGGTTCCGGTTTCGGGTACGACCGCCTCAAACTGCCGGTAATCTTGCAGCAGCGGCAAAATATCCGTCGACCAGCCCACCGCCAGAGAAACATCCTCCAGCAGCAAGGGCTCTAGATAGTGGTCAGAGCTGTAAAATCGCGCCTGCTGCTGGAGGGCAACTAGGGTGGCTTCTAGGTCAGCGACTCCGGCGAGGTCGCCGGTGTTGACAGGGACGCCCAGCAGCTGGAGGGCGATCGCCGTCACAATTCGGGGCTGATTGGGCAGAGCAATGCGCCCCGGCAGGGGAGACTCCACCGCTCGCAGCAGATCCGCCCAGGTGCGAGGCCGCCATTCGTAGCCGCGCCAATCATTGGATCGGTAGATCATCATCAGGCTGCCCCAGCGATAGGGGATGCCCCAGATGGCTCCGTCGCCGTCTGAGGGCTGACCAGCCTGATCACGGGTGACTAGCTGCCGCCAGAAGGGATCAAGGCTTTGCCAGCTAGCCCAGGTCTCGGCGGGAATTGGCTGGATTAGCTGTTGCTGAATGGCCCCGGTCAGCCAGTAGTCTCCCAGGGTAGCCCAGTCAGCCGGGCGGGGGCTGGAATCTTGCTGCCAGGATAGTAGGCGCTCATATAGGCTTGACAACGTCGGGGCGGCTTCAAAATCCACCCGGCGATCGCCCTGACGCTGGCGAAAATCCTGTAGCAGCCGCAGGGGAATCGACCCCTCTAGCAAATGCACAGTCAAATCGGCCGGCTGGGTCTGGCAACCGGCTACCAACAGCGGCAATACAGCGGCTCCAGCTAGGAATGTACGACGTTGCATAGATCAACTTGATGGGGGAGGGCAGTGGCAAAAACCTACCGCCTTGACAGTTTCTAAGAGGGACTTATAGCCAATTTCTGAGCCAATTTTGTCCTGGGGAAAGGAGGATTACCCTAGGCTTTGTCAGCAAAATTACGCCTAAATATCCCCATTCAGGCTCAGCCATTGTGAGAATGTAAAGCAAATGTTACATCGGTGCTTGCGGCAGGTTTTCATTAATTAAAACTTGGTTCGAGCCAATTCATCATATTTTTCTGGCCATGAAAGGTCGAATAGCCTATGAATCAGTCGATACAGCAGTTCTGCTGGCGCCAGGCGATGGCCATTACTTGGCCCAGAAAAATCTGGCATCTCTGGAGGCTGTGAGATAGCTGCTCTCCCATCGACATAGTTTTGTCTCGCGGTTTCAACAAAGGTTAAATGAATAAGGAATACACTCCGGCTCCCAGGAGGCAGCTCTAGGATGTGCATAGAAATTATTCTAGGCGTCATATGGACTCCATCCAGGAACAGGTCGGCACACTCACCAACAAAGTTGACGCTCTGCATCAAATGTTGGACCAGGTGAATCTTCAAATGTCTCAGTTTTTGACCCACGGTCAGACCAAGACTGAGCTCAGCAG
>PYEQ01000442.1 GCA_003017785.1 filamentous cyanobacterium CCP5
CATTTCGGTTTTAACCTATTCCACCGCTGTTGCCCATGGGTTCTGGCCGATAGGGGGGCTCGACTCGATTGAGGATGCTTTGAATGCGGGCTTTCCAGGAATATTTTTGAAGTATTTGTTCAGGACTTTGAAATCCAGCGTCAGGCCGAGGATGACAGCTGAGCAGAGTTTGAATACCCTCGACCAAAGACTGCACCTGATCGGGCTGGCACCAGGCAGAGATCGACTCAGCATAGTCAGGTCCGGCCAGGGAGGGAATCCGTGAGGCCACAATTGGCGTGCCTGAGGCCAGGTAGTCAAACAGCTTGAGGGGAGAGGTAAAGCTGGCGGCTTGGCCAGAGAGGTGGGGGTGGGCAAGCACGTCTGCGGCCTGGAGCAATTCTGCCAGCTCCTTTTGGGGCAAAAACCCCAGCAGGGCGACGTTTGATAGTCCCTGTCGCTGAACGGCTGCCTGATAGTGATGCTGCTGGTCAACCGGACCTCCGGCGATCGCAAATTTTATCCTGGGCAGGGCCCGAGCCGCCTCTAAGAGTAGGTCTATCCCTTTGAATGGATACAGGGCGCCCGCATAGACTACGAGCCGCTGAAAGTCTTCTCCTAGCAGCCGGTGACGCCAGACGGCGGCCGCAGGGTGCCGGTCTAAAAACTGAGGATTAAAGCCATTAGCCAGGACCATAATCTTCTCTGGCGGCATGCCGTTGTCGATCATGTTGGCTTTGACGGTATCGACCACCGTGACCGCCACCTGGAGCAGGGGATGGTTGACGACCTCGGGATCGTAGGGGTGAGAGAGGAAATGATGGCACTCGTAGATCACCGGCGCTCCAGCCTGGAGCGCCGCTTTGACAAAGTTCCAGTCCCGAGTGTGGACCAGGCCGGTCTGGTGGCGCAAAAACAAGGGCCAGTAGTATTTGCAAACCGCCGTGCTGGCATTGGTGAGCCGGTGCCGGACCCGATCAATGGGCCAGGGCAGGGCCAGGGGAATCAGCCTCAGATCTGACTGAATGTTGTAGAACTCCCGGAACTGGGGGCTAGCGGGGCGCGGCTGTATCGGGTTCAGCCACCGGCTGGGATTAGCGGCTGTCCAGCTCCGATCTAGATAGGTCAGCCAGGTATTGTAGCCCAGCCCAGCAGCGGCATTGGCACATTGCACCACCTGGATGGAATGGGCGCTCGCCTGGGGCAGTACTTCTCGAATAAAAAATAGATATTGGTTGCGATTCATGGTTGGAGGCTGAAACGAGACAGGACCCATTGGCTAGGATGGCCTAGTTTGCCCGCTACTAGCCTGATCTGATTCGGCTATCGCTCCAGGGATAGAGCTATCCGGCGGACGGGGAGGAGACTGTTCAACTACCTCAATCATGGGCAGCAGGTTCAAAGCGGCTCTGTAGGCCTCCTGTAGGGTTTCAAACCGCTCCTGTTCGTCATCGGTCAGATCATCGACCACCAGCCTGAGGGAACCAATCATGGCATTGAGACCGGTGCGCAAATCGTAGGAGGCGGCGGTCAGCCTGGCTTTTTGGTCAGCTTCTGACTGCATTGACTGGGCAAACTGCACCGCGTAGAGGTGGGCATAGGCCCCGTTCTGACGCAGCAGCTGATCATGGGTGCCCACTTCGATGATGTGGCCCCTGTCCAGCACCGCAATCTGGTCGGCATCGCGAATGGTAGACAGGCGGTGGGCGATGACCAGGGTAGTGCGCTCACGGCTGAGTTCGTCGAGGGCTGCCTGCACAATCCGCTCAGATACCGTATCCAGGGCGCTGGTGGCCTCATCCAGAATTAAAATGTCGGGGTCTTGTAACAGGGCGCGGGCGATCGCCAGCCGCTGTCGCTGTCCCCCCGAGAGCAAAATGCCGCGATCGCCGATGGGCGTATCAAACTGCTGGGGCAGCTGGGCAATAAACTCATAGGCGTTGGCCCGCTTCGCTGCCTCAACTACCTGATCGTCGCTGGCGCTGGGCCGAGCGTAGGCAATGTTGTCTCGCACAGTCGCATTAAACAAAAACGTGTCCTGGCTGACAATGCCCATGTGGCGCCGCACGGAGGCGATGTCAAACTCTTTCAGATCAATGCCGTCAAGGGTAATCCGCCCCTCGGTGGGGTCATAAAAGCGGGGCAGCAGATCCGCCAGGGTGGACTTGCCGGCCCCTGAAGCACCCACCAGCGCCAGGGTACTGCCCTTGGGCAGCCGCAAATCGATGCCGTTAAGAATGAGATCTGAAGTGCCTGGATAGCGAAAGCTTAGTCCTTCAAACTGAATTTCCTGCTGCAAACCCTTAAACTCCCGTTTGCCGTTGGCCATGAAGGTCTTGTTGTCTCGGCGGAGAAAGTCATAGGCCAAATCCACGCTGGCGGAGTTGTTAGCCAGCTGACTGCGGGTAGAGTTGAGCTGTCCCAGAAAGGGCAGTAGGCGGGAGAGCACAAACAAAAACGTCAGCACCGTCGTCGTCGAACCGGACGTGCCACTCCCCAAAGCAATCTGGCTGATAAAAATAATTCCGACCAGAGAAATGATACTCAGCATTTCGTTGAGGGGGCTAATCAGGGCCGAGTTCATCTGAGACTGCATCGCCGCCTGTTCGCGAGCATCGATATACCCTTTGACGGCTTGATATTCCTGGACCTCATTGGCCGTGGCTTTGATCAGGTGAATGCCATTGAGCATTTCCAGCACCTTGATGGAGTAATCCCGGGAGGACTCCGCTAAGGCTCGACCAAAACGCTTAGAGCGAATCAGCACCTGACGATTGAGCCCCATCACCCCCAGCAGCATGACGGCTGTAATCAGGGTCAGCTGCCAGGAGGTCGCCACCAGCACCGCGAAGAAAAACAGGGTATTCAGAACAATCCTGACTAGCCCGATGTAGCTCTTGATAGAAGCCACAGAACGGCCAATTTGGTCGTTTAGCCGCTGAATAATGTCCCCAGTGCGAGACTGGTGGTGGTAGTCCAGGTCAACCTCTAGCAGCAGACTGACCCCCTCGTAGCGCAAATCTCGGGTGAGCTTCCGGGTAAGGATTTCACTGGTGAGCAGGCTCAGGTAGTTGGCCAGATTCTTAAACAGGATGGTCAGCACAATCACCAGGAGCATAGCAGCGCCGCGAGTGCCAGCAGGCATGGCGCTAAATGGCTGGGTCAGCTGCTCTAGTAAGGGGGGCAGATCCGGACTGCTAACCGCCGACTGATTCAGCAGTTCAAACACGGCTGGCACAATCAGCGTAGTCCCCACCCCGTTGAAAATCGCCCCGGAAAAACCCAGTAAAACCGAGGCGATCGCCAGGCTTGGATACTGCTTAGCAAACTGGTAGAGGTGTTTTTGGGCAGACATCGCGGTGCTCATTTAGACAGTTAGCAGACTGAGCCTTCTCAGTGGCAATGGCAGACTCGACAGATCAACAGCTATGACCAATCAGGCCACTAGATTCTCCACCAGCCTGGTTAACGTTTGACCCATCGTGCCCAGGCTATAGCGCTCAATGCAGCGTTCCCGAGCCCGCCGCCCTCGCCCCAGGGCCTGATCATAGTCCTGGAAGATATGGTTGATTTGAGCTGCCAGATCCCCAGGGGACTCGGGCTCGGCCAGATAGCCAGTCTCCCCTAGAATCTCAGGGATATCCCCCACTCGGGTGGCCAAAACCGGCTTGGCCATGGCCATCCCATCCGTCAGCTTGAGGGGAAACTGGGCCTGGGCAGCAGGGGTATTGCGCTGGGGAACCACCAGCACGTGGGCTGCTGCAATCAGTTCTGGCATCTCCATGTAGGCCGTTTTCGGCAGCTGAATAATATGCTGCCCCCAGCGCTGGTGCAGCTGGCGATCATAATTGTCATAGGGGCTACCGCCCACGATCACTAGCTTAAGATCGGCTTGCTGGAGCTGATCCAGGGCCATCAGCATATCTTCGACGCCCTTGTAGGGCCGAGGGGCCCCAGGGAACATCAGCACTCGGTAATCTTGCAAACCATATTTGCATCGGCTGGTTTCGGGGTCATAGCGATCGGGATCAAACTGCGTCGTGTTCTTGCCATTGGGCAGATTGATGCCCCCAAAGCGCCGCTGCAAAAACCCGCTGTGGGTGGTGATCTGATCGGCCAGGGGGGTGAGCGCTTCAATCCATTTCAGATAGAGGGGATGGTCGAGCTGGCGGAGGGCACCGCTGGGCTTGATCAGGTCCCGGGTGAGCTGTTTGAGGGAGGGTCGGTACTGGTAGCTGTCTCCCCCGTGCCAGCTCAGCTCCCAGTCATCGATATCTAAAATAATGGGGCGATGCCAGAAAGTTCTGTAAATCAGGGCAAGGCCAAAGCTGCTGGGCTTGAGCTTATAGGCAATGACGATATCTCCGGCGATTTGCTTAAACAGCGTCCAGA
>PYEQ01000443.1 GCA_003017785.1 filamentous cyanobacterium CCP5
TCGGCAAAAACCGGGAGGTTGGCCGCCAGGTTCAGCACCGTCGCCGGAATGATCGGGTAGTCCTCCAGGGTGCGCATCACCCAGCCCACCAGCATATTTTGGGTACTGGCATCGCTCCCCCAAATGGTGAGCAGCAGGTGCAGATCTAAAGGCAGCTGTGTGAACTGCTGGCTGCCGTTAGGCAACAGTCGGCCTGAGGGCGTGCGGTGGGACAGATTCGGCAGCGCCCGGTAGAGAAACACTGAGGCCCCCGACGTGATCGCGCGATCGCTCTGGTTCATCGCAAAGTCATCCGGCTGATAAACCGAAAAACTCACCTCCAGATCTGATAACCCCAGGGAAGTTTGCTCTCCCTCGGTCATGGACGTGGTGAGAATATGGGCGATCGCTTCACACACTGCGGCGACTCCGTGAACGCTAGCCATGGTCTCCTCAAGCTCCCATCATTGTGGCCCGGCCTAACAACGAGCTATTGCTATGTTCAACTCAATCAACAGATCAATCGACAAACCCGCCAATCATTTTGAAAGATCAAAGAACTAAAACATCAAAAAGGCATCAAAAATTAATTTATTAATTCTTAAAGACACAAGCAACTTTGACCCTCTATAAAGAGAGCCTATTCGGCTTTTATGGCCATGCCCTAAATCCCCGAGCCAGAACCAAGGGTTTTAGGAATCGGGCCCTAGACGCTTTTGGGTAGCCCGACTTAGCTTCTTAAGCGTTACAGAAAATCGCTCATAGGCACTCTGGCTCCTAGGCTCCTATTTCTGGACATTTTTCAGGAACACACCTTCGCCCTCAACATTCGAAAACGACTTGAAAACATCTCCCAAGCTCAGCAGCGACAGCCTTTTGGAGGCCAAAAGGCTCCTTCAAATTATCAAGCAGGACGATTTCAGCTAGTAGCCCCAAGCCTGGATAATGAACTAGTTTTCTCAGAGGCCAAAGGCAATCAGGACTTTCTTGGATTCAATTTATAAATCTATGCAGTACTTTATCCAATCAAGGGAGTATTGAGGGTAGATTCCTGGACGATGCAAAGATTTTTATATCAAAGCAAGATTGCTTTCTCTCTCAATTTTTATCCCCAATAGTCATCGAGCTGCAATAAGCTTAACAAAAGGCAAGGAGTCTCTATTGTCAACGGCAATCTTGATGAAGATATGCAATAACCAAGGAACTTTCCCGATGAGTCTTATTGGTTTCGAGGTAATAAACAAACAGTCTGAACTATTGTCTTAAGCAGACTGCCTGTAATGGTTCAGTCTCACCTGGCCCAATGGCGAGGGGATAACCGTGGAAATTCGACTAGCCGAAGCCAGTATCCTGCCAGCCCTGGCCAACCGATCTCGCCAGTGGGTGCTTACCTACGGGCCCAGATATTACTCTGCGGCTCAGGTCGCTGCCTGGGCGGCATTTGCGGATGAGGCCGCTTTTCAATAGTTTATTTTGGAGCCCAAGACCTATATGGCCGAGGATAAGACCGGCATCCTCAGATTTGCGAGTATTGCTGCAGACGGGCCTGTGACCGCGGTGTAGGTGCGCAGCGATCGCCTCCACCAGGGCATTAGCTCAGCCCTAATGCAGACGGTCATCGATCATGCCAGCGGCCACGGCATTCTCCGCCTCTATGGCGAAGCCAGCGAATTGAGCCTGGGACTCTTTAAGAAATTTGACTTTCGCTTCTACGACACTGAAGTCGTAGTGCGAAATGGGGTTGAATGCGATCGCTACCTGGTTGAGCGGCGGCTTAACTGACCCACTGCTATACCAGGGGCAATGCAGCAACTCCCACAAGGGGCCCAACACCATGGCCAAAAAACAAAAAGGCAACGACAAGCTCAGCAGCAAGATCTACAAGCAAGAGCTGGCCCGTTTGCAAATCGAGCTGGTAAAACTCCAGGAATGGGTCAAGTACAAAGGGCTGAAGCTAGTCGTCATCTTCGAGGGGCGCGACGCCGCTGGCAAAGGGGGCGTGATCAAGCGCATCTCCGACTGTCTGAATCCTCGCATCTGCCGCATCGCCGCCCTAGGCACCCCCACCGAAAAAGAAAAGACCCAGTGGTACTTTCAACGCTATGTGGCCCACCTGCCTGCGGCTGGGGAAATCGTTCTGTTCGATCGCAGCTGGTATAACCGGGCCGGGGTGGAGCGGGTAATGGGCTTTTGCACCTACAACGAATACGTGGAATTCCTACGATCCTGTCCGGAATTTGAGCACATGCTCCAGCGATCTGGCATCATCCTGGTCAAATACTGGTTCTCGGTGAGCGACCAGGTGCAGGAGCAGCGGTTTCAGGCCCGACTGGATGACCCGACCAAACGCTGGAAGCTGAGCCCAATGGATCTCGAAGCCCGGGCCCGCTGGGTGGAATATTCCAAAGCCAAGGACGACATGTTCGCGGCTACAGATACAACCCGTTCTCCCTGGTACGTGGTGGAGGCAGATGACAAAAAGCGGGCCCGGCTCAACTGCATCACCCACCTGCTCAGCATGGTGCACTATGAAGATCTCACACCGGACCCCATGGAACTGCCCCCCCGGCAGGGGCCGCTTGATTATGAACGGCCACCGATGACCACCCAGACCTTTGTGCCCAGTATTTACTAATAGCAAATACAAAGAGATAACTCTTTTTGGTCAATTTAATCAAAGCCGAAATCTGGAGATCGTCAGATAATACTTTTCTACATTTGGAATAATTTAAGAGGCAAATTCGATCAAGTCGAACCAATTTTTCTCCCATATGATCGACCAGTCCCCTTGATATGTAACCTTTTTCGGTGACAATACCAATTCTCAAAACTGGGCTGACCATACTAGGATTATTACTCATCAGGGGTACTGCCGTTGTCCGAGAGAAGGCAAATTGGTCACGTATCTAGATGACCAGTCTGAGTCTAAGCGGCTGGGGATTTTATCGGCTTACAACATTTTAGATACGCCACCAGAAGCCGACTTTGACGACCTCACCCAGCTGGCGGCCCAGATTTGTGAAACGCCGATGGCCCTGATTAGCCTGCTGGATGCAAAGCGCCAGTGGTTCAAATCAGCGGTTGGGCTGGCGATCTCAGAGACCCCCCGCTCAATCGCATTTTGTCACTACACCATCCAATCCGACACACCGCTGATCGTCGAAGATGCCCGATTAGACCAGCGATTTGCCGCGAATCCCCTGGTCACCCGGGAACCCCACATTCGCTTTTATGCGGGAGTGCCCCTGGTTACGGCTGACGGCCATCGGCTAGGCACCATTGCTGTCATCGATCAGGTGCCTCGGCAGCTCACCGCAGAACAAATCACCGCCCTCCAAATCCTCAGCCGTCAGGTGATGAGTCAGCTGGAGCAGCGGCGCAGCCATGGAGAACTCTTACAGCGAGAAAAGTATGTGCAGACGGTTTATTACTGCCAGCATTGGGATTTTGCCAGCCAATGTGGGCCATCAAAGCGCCCAGGAACTGCTGCGGGATGCGGATATTTCCATGTATAAGGCTAAAGCCAACGACAAAAATTGCTACGAAGTCTTTGTTCCGGCCATGCGGCAGGGGATACTCAGGCGTCTCAATTTAGAGACTGATTTGCGCCGCGCGATTGATCATCAAGAAATGTCCCTGCGCTATCAGCCCATCATCAACTTAAAGCACCGAAGCATTGTTGGCTTCGAAGCGCTGCTGCGCTGGGAAAATCCCGACCATGCGATCGCACGGTCTTCGCATCAGCCTGGACGACTTTGGCACGGGCTACTCATCCCTCAGCTATCTGCACCAAATGCCGGTGGACGTTTTAAAAATCGACGGGTCGTTTATCAACTCCCCCCTGATCACACCTGCCGCCAGGACATCATCAAAACCATTCTGGCCCTCGGCAACAATTTAGGGCGACAAATCGTTGCCGAAGGCATCGAAACTGAGCCTCAGCGGAAACAGCTAGTGCGGCTGGGCTGTGAGCTGGGCCAGGGCTATTTATTTGCTAAGCCGCTACTGCCCGATGCGATCGATCTGCTGCTATGAGCTGCTGATCGGCGGGCGATTAAAAAGGCAAGGCGCGATCGCCACTGCACCGTCTATTTTGCAACTGCCGCTGGCATATCGTTTCGACAGCCTGAATATCTTTGTCAGAAAGGTGAGCCGCCAGCTGATTGCGGTAGCTACCATCGGGGGCAAACCAGCGCTGAATCAGTTTTTCAGACAGGTAGAGGGTGGTGGAAATAGTGTCTTCAGAAACCTGGCTTGCTAGCCCTACTGACTGTCCCATCGCCTGTAAATCCTGGGCATCCCAGTCAAATCGGGGGTCGTCGTCAGACTGAGTAATGGCGGCGTCTGCCTGCTGCCAGCGCCGAAACAGGGATTTGGCTAAGCCATC
>PYEQ01000444.1 GCA_003017785.1 filamentous cyanobacterium CCP5
AGTAATGTCTATCCGCCCATGGCCAAGACCAGGACTGAGGAGGATTTCAGCATGGTCCTGCTGGAATACTAGTCTTGGCCCCGCCGCCATCGATAAAGCCGCTGATCGCGGCTGCTGCTGACCAGGGTGTGGCTGTCAGAGGCAAAAGCCAGGGTCAAAACACTCCAGTGGTGGGGTAGGCTGGCGATCGCCCCACCACTGGTCAAATCCCACAGCTGCACGGTGCCGGTTTCCAGGGCCGCTGCCAGCCAGCGCCCATCGGGGCTAATGGCCAAATCATTAATGGGGCCATTAGCCTGGGCAAATTTGCGGGGCTGATCGGCCTGGCAGGTAATGACTCCCTTGGCGTTGGCACTGAAAATTTGCCGGGTTGAGTCCTGATAGGCGACAGCCGTGATGGCGCTGCTGCTATCCGTAAAGGTGCGAATCAGACGGCCAGCAGGTAGCGACCAGAGCCGTACCGTGCGATCGCGGCTGCCGCTGACTAACCACTGGCCGTCAGAGCTGACCTGGAGGCTGGTGATGCGATCTTGGTGATGGCCGAGCACCGCCTTAATGGTTGCGGCAGGGCGGTGCCAGAGATGAATTTTGCCGGCCCCGCTGCCGCTGACGATCAGCTCACCATCCGGGCTCAGGACAAAGGCACTAACCTCCCAGTTGGGCTCGTAGAGGGCCTGCACCTGCCGGTACTGAGCCAGTTCCCAGGTGAAAATGCTGCCATCGCGGCTGGTACTGATCAGCTGGCGACCGTCGGGGGTAAAGGCGACGGCTACGATTTCATCCTGATGGCGAGGGCTGAGGCCCAATCGTCCGGTGAAGGCGTGAATCAGTTCTCCGGTAGCCAGGTCCCAGAGCTTCAGGCTGCGATCGCTACCGCCAGTGGCCAGGGCTCGCCCATCGGGACTGACTGCCAGGGCCGTGACCACTGACCCGGCTTCAATCGGTTCCGATTGCCAGGTCGTAACGGCCGCCGCCCTCTTGGCGGTCACTGGCAACGGTGGACTCCCAGTTGGCAATCCAGTGAGGTCTGCCAGTACTTCTGGGGCTGAACTGTAGCGCTCCCGCAGACTCCGGGCCACCATGCGGTCCAGCACCCGGGCCAGCTTCAGACGCACCGGAGTTTGGACATAGGGCCGCCAGCACCAGCGATCCTCGCTGACAGAATACAGATCAAACGGATGTTCTCCGGTGAGCATGTGGATCGCTACCACCCCCAGGCTGTAAATGTCACTGGCAAACACGGCCTTCCCTAGAGCCTGTTCTGGGGCGGCATAGCCGGCGCTGCCGATGACGGTGGCGGTTTGCTGGAGCGATCGCGGGTCAACCACAGCCTTGGCGGCCCCAAAATCTACCAGCACCGGGGCCTGGGATGGCTCCCAGATAATATTGGCGGGCTTGATGTCCCGATGGATCACCTGATGCTGGTGAATAAACTCCAAAACTGGCAACAGGCCCATTAACAAGTCTTCCACCTGGCTTTCCGTGACGACTTGCCGCTGCAGACGCTGGTCGAGGTTAGGGCCCGCAATATATTCCTGGACTAAAAAGAGCTCGCCCCATTGCTCAAACATTGCCAGCAGTCGGGGAATCTGGGGGTGATGGCCAAGCTGCTGAAGCCGTTTGGCTTCTTCGTAAAACCGCTGCTCCTCGGCGGCTTGAGTCAGTACCAGGTTTTGCTTGATGACGCAGGACCGAGGCGGTTTGCCCTGGCTGTCTTCAGCCAGAAATGTGCGGCCAAAGCCTCCCTGACCAAGGATGCGCAAGCAAAGATAACGATTGGCCAGCCGCAGTGATCGCCCACAGGCCTGACAAACGGTGGCTGCCATTGGATTATCTGGAGCGGGGCAGGCCGGATTAACACATTGGGGCACGAAGGGTGGACTCTACAGAATGGCTAAGTGGGAACCAGCTCACCGGGGCGCAGTTTGGCCCACTTACCGGTTTCCTGCTTAAAGCTCTCACAGCCAACCACGTCCCACTCCATCTCAATCTCATCCCCCTGGTGGCGAATATTGACATTGATGGTCGGCTCGACGGCCTCAAAATCCGGGGCTTCAGACAGGTGGGGCTGCTGATGTTGATGCTCGACCGCATGGTAGGTCGTGCAGCGATCAACATAGTGGCAGTTGATGCAAATACACATGGCGCTTCCAAAATGGAATGTTCATCGGGGAAACCACGCCTCAGCCGCTGACCTGAGCTGTTTGTTGATGCAGAGATAGACTATGATCCGCAGGCGCGGGGACTCCCTTTTTTGATACTCTAGCTCAAGATTTTCGGGCATTGGGCCTGAGGCCCTAGCGCTTCGTAATTTGCAAACTCTCGCCGTAGCCATTTACTGCTGAGTCTTGCTGTCGAGTCTCCCCGCAAAATCTTGCCGACGTCAGCGACCGTTCCGGGGCTGAAGGTTAGCTGTTTGTTATCTACTCTGAAGATAGGCTGTTGAATTCTATTCTGCCGACCCTCTCCATTGATGCCGTGCCCACTCAGCAATCGGCTCTTTCCCCAGATACCTGGCCCTTTGATTTATCTCTGCTGCCGGAGACGACCTATCTAGTCGGCGGCAGCGTTAGAGACGCCCTTCTAGGACGGCGGGCCGACTATCTCGACCTTGATTTTGTTCTCCCTCAGGATGCCTCGCTGGCGGGCAGCGGCCCTGGGGCGATCGCCGTTGCCCAGTTCATTGCCAAGCACTGTGGGGCCGGGTTTGTGGTGCTCGATGCCACCCATCAAATTGCCCGGGTGGTCTTTGAACGCGCCACGGTAGATTTTGCCCAACAGGTGGGACCGAATCTAGAGGCAGACCTGCATCGCCGAGACTTTACGATTAATGCGATCGCCTACCATCCCCATAGCCAGACCTTGTTTGACCCAATTGGAGGCCACCAAGATTTGCAGCGGCGACTGCTGCGGATGATCGCGCCGGATAATCTGGCTGAAGATCCCCTGCGGCTGCTGCGGGCCTATCGCCAGGCTGCCCAGCTAGGCTTTGCCATCGACCCCGATACCCAGGCGGCGATTCGTCACTTGGTGCCTCTGGCCCGCCGGGTTGCCGCTGAGCGCATCCGTGGAGAGCTAGACTGCCTGCTCAGCCTGGTGAAGGGAACGACTCTGCTGGAACAGGCCTGGCGGGACGGCGTCGTGACCCCCTGGCTGCCAGACGTAACGGCCTCGGACTGGGTTGCCGTTCGCGCCATCGATCAAACCTACGGAGACTTGCGCGAAACCTGGCCCGACTTTGCCTGTTTGCTAATGGGGTGGCTGCGGGAGAGCCCTGTTCCAGGTCTCCATCGCAGCTGGCTCAAGGCCACTAAGCTGAGCCAGCTGGTGGGCTCAGATCCGGATCAGGCAGAGCAAACCCTGCTGCGATTGAAATATAGCCGCGCTGAACAGCAGGTGGTCATGGCCATTCTGCGGGGATGGGAGATGCTCCAGCAGGCGATGGTCGAAGACCGGCCCTCAGGGGCCATCGCCTCTGGCCTTCCACGGCGACTGCAATATGGCCTGTTTAAACAGGTTGGGCCTAGTTTTCCGGGAATTGCCCTGCTAGCCCTGGCCCAGGGTACGGACCCGGTTCTAGTGCGACGGCTCCTCCATCGGTTCCAAGATCCGGAGGATATAATCGCCCACCCTCAGCCCCTGGTGACCGGGCGGGACTTGATTCAGGCGCTCAACCTCAAGCCGGGCCGTAGAATCGGAGAACTGCTGGAAGCGATTCAGATTGCCCAGGCGGAGGGCCTGATTTCGACCCCTGCCGAGGCTCTTACCTGGGCGGCCCAGCAGCAGCCCTGAGCCCCGATATGGCAGGCCAAAATCCCCATGCAGCTGTTTCCCTTGTGCTAGAGTGAACATCTAATCGTGATGTCTAAAGGTCAAAATCCGTTTCTCAGAGGCTGCCATCGCTGTTTTGCTGAGGACTGATTGCCTTGGTATATCAGTATTCTTGTTCTGTCTGAGGTCGGTTATGTCCAAACGTCGCAATCCGAAAAAGGAGAAAGCGCTTCGCAACCAAGCCTATGCCCGCCGCTTTCGCAAAAAGCGGACTGGTGGTCAGCGTTTCTTTAAGCGCAACGGTCGCAATGGCTCTGATGGTGATTCAGATTCGTCAGATGATAGAGACGGTGCTGCTTCCTCTTCATCCTCTAACTAAGACCTAAATTTTTCCTGGTTTATCCGGTACTTTGCAGCCGCCCATGGATTTCATGGGCGGCTGTTTGGCCTGAGAACAAAGCTGCTCCAGCGTCCTGGCCCTGACACCAGTCTCCGCAGCAGTACAGGGGCAAAGCCGCTGTGACTACCAGGGTCCCGGGGGGGCCATTAGTACAGAGTTCATCCGTCTTTGGTG
>PYEQ01000445.1 GCA_003017785.1 filamentous cyanobacterium CCP5
CCTGGAAATGTTGACCATGTGGGGCATGAGTCTGCCGCAGGTCGCCACCACCCTGGCGGCAGCGCTGGTGGGCAACCAGGCGGGACTCTTGAGCGATGCCGTGCTCAATGCCGTCGTGGTGATGATGCTGGTCACGGCCATCTTGGGACCGCTGATCGTGCGGCAAACCGCGCGATCGCTGCCGGTGCCCGAAACGGAGCTATCCACGGAAGCCCCTGAATCAGACTGGCAAGCAACAACCGATCGCCCGTTTACCATCGTTGTGCCCGTTTATAACCCTAGAACGGAGCAATACCTGATCGAGCTGGCCGCTCTGATCGCTGAATATTGGGGCGGCGTCATCAAGCCGTTAGCGATCGCCAACGCCCAGTCGCAGATGGACTCACCTCGTATGAACCGTGTCTTTCAGCAGCGCGAATCCCTGCTGGCCACGGCGGCTCAATTGGGGCAATCCCTCAATGTGGCCGTTGATCCCCTCTTGCGAATTGACAATCACGTCGCCGAAGGCATCAGCCGCACCGCGAGAGAGCAGAAAGCCAACCTCGTGATTATGGGCTGGAGCGAACGCCATACCTTCACCGCTCGCCTGTTTGGCACCTTGATCGACAACGTTCTCTGGTCTACCCACTGTCCCCTGGCGATTACCTATCTCCGCATGTCGCCCCGCAAAATGACCCATTGCTTAGTGCCGATCAAACAGTTCACCGCTGCTGAAGCCCACAAGGTCCAGATTGCGATCGCGATCGCTCAGCACAGCGGGGCGCAGGTCACCTTACTCCATGTCACCCCTCGCCCACCGTCCACCCATCGGGAAATGGCCCTGCACAAAAGAATGCGAGCCTTGGCCGGAGAGATCAGTCCCGATATCGACCTGCAAGTCCGGGTGCATTGCCAAGCCGATACCGCTAAAGCCATTGTGCAGGAAGCCCAATTTTGCGACTTAGTCGTTATGCGGACCTATCGCCGACGCAGCAGCACAGGCGACATCAGCATCAGCGACATCTCTAACCAGGTCGCTCGGCAGCTCAACTGCTCACTCATTTTGCTCGGCGAGCCCCGCTCTAACTGGCTCCATCAAGCCTCACAGTAGGGAGGTCGGGGTCGGGTTGTCGGTCGACGGAGTTCTACGTCCACCGACGAGGAGTTCCTGGATGGCCCTCAGTTGGGATGGCCGGGCCGGTCTCTGACCATCGCGTGGCTTTCAGGCGGGGTATGGCAACAAGGAGCCGTATACGGTGGAACTTCCATGTCTGGTTCTGTTGACCATCGGCGGGGGCAACCCCAATGATAGGTTTACCCCGGCAAAAGCTCCTCCTGCTCGATCGCTCCTAAGGATTTGAGGGCCGCAATTTGGGCGGCTGTAAGGCCCTGAATGCCTGTGATGTTTACGCTTTCGTAGGGGCGATCGATGGGGATGGTGGTCAGACAAGCTGTGCTTGCCCAGTCCCAGGTCTTCACCGTAGCGTCTTCACTGCTGCTGTAGAGGTGCTGACCGTTGGCAGCAAAGACCAGGGCTGACACCTGATTGGCATGGCCCTGCAGACGGGCGATCGCCTCCCCCGTTTCGGAATGCCACAGGGTAATCTGACTGTCGTGACAGCCGGTGGCTACGATGGGCTGCGATGGGTGCCACGCGATCGCGCTGACAATGCTGCTATGGGACAGAACGTGACGGCAGGTCACCGATTCGGGCGTTACCTGCCACAGACGCAGGGTATGGTCGTAGCCACCACTGCCAAGTACGCTGCCGTCCGGTCGCCATGCCAGTCGCCAAAGCCAGTGGTCGTGATCGCTCAAAATATGACGGCATTCCCAGGTTTCGGGGTGCCACAGGCGCACAGTTTTGTCGGCAGAAGCGCTGGCCAACCACTGCCCCTGGGGGTGCCACCGCACCGCCAGCACCCAATGGTCGTGAGCCGTCAGGGTGTGGATGGGTTGGGGCTGGGTGGGATGCCAGAGTTTAAGAGTGTTATCGGCGCTGGCGCTGGCCAGTAATGGCTCGCGGGGATGCCAATCGACCGACCAGACCCAGTTTTCGTGCCCCGTTAGCACCTGCTGGCACTGGCCCGTGGCCGCCTGCCAGATGCGGAGGGCGCGATCGTGAGAAGCACTGACCAGCCGATCCCCCGCCGGACTCCAGGCCAGGTCAGCAATCATGTGGGAGTGGCCGACCAGATGCCCGACCGGTGCTGGCTGACCCGGTTGCCAGAGCCTGATGATGGTATCGTTGCACCCTTCTGCCAGCAGGTCGTCCGTGGGCGAGAGGGCCAAGGCCCAGGCACACGACATGTTACCCAGCAGGGTTTTCAAACACTGACCGGTGTCCGAATTCCAGAGTTTGAGGGTGCCGTCGTGGGAACCACTGGCCAGGAGCGGTCGGGTCGGGTGCCAGCGGGCATACCACACCCAGTTTTCATGCCCCCTGAGCGCCCGCACACAGGTGCCGCTGGCAACTTCCCAGACCCTCACGGTGGCATCGTGAGAACTGCTAGCAAGATAGCGACCATCAGGGCTCCAGGACAGGCTCCAAACCGTGTTGTGATGGCCCAGTAATAGACGCGGCGGCTGATTGAGTCGGGGCTGCCACAGCCGGATGGCGTTGTCTTCTCCGCCGCTAGCCAGGGTCATGCCATCCGGGTGCCAGACCACATCTCGCACTGGGCCATCGTGGTCAGTGGTCGTATAGAGGCACTGCCGCTGCTTCAGATCCCACAGTTTGACGCTACCATCCAGACTGCTGCTGGCCAGCACCTGGGCGTGAGGATTCCAGCTGAGGCCGCTGACCATGGCCGAGTGCCCCGGCAAAAACTCAACGGGCTGGTCAGTCAAGGGGCACCAGAGTCGAATCTGACCGTCGATGCTGCCCACTGCAAGCTGTTCTGCACTGAGCCAGGCCAGTCGCTGGGCGATCGTTGTAACCAGATTAAGGTGGCCACACTGATGGCCCGTCGCCAGATCCCACACTTTGACGGTATGGTCTTCGCTACAGGTGGCGAGGTGCTTTTGATCCGGACTCAGCACCAGGTGCCAGATATAGCTACTATGGGCCTCGATCGCCCCGATCGGATGCAGGTCATGGCTTCGCCACTGCCTGACGTGGCCGACATTGTCCCCGGTGAACAGGGTTTCTCCGTCTAGGCCGTAGCTCAGAGAAAAAATCGTGCCAAAGGTTTCGGTAAAGGCGCACTGGCTGAAGTGGGCATTGGCAAAATTCACCCGTTGCAAAACGCGACGGCGTAAATCTGCCTGACGAATCGTCAAACCCGAAAGATCCCACTGCGCTAGAGAAAGCTCCAACAGCAGGCCGAGGTTGATCAGATTGCCCGCCCCGTAGCCTGACAGCAGCAGCGGTTGCGATCGCAGGGTCGCGAGCAGCTGGACCATTTGCTGGGTTAACACCGGGGTTGTGGGCAACTGAGTCTGTAGGTGATGGGCAACGGGCGCTAGCAGAAGCCGCCGCTGAGCCTGGGTAATAAAGTCCCGGACGGTGGTTTTGATCAGCGCGTGATGGTGCAGTCGCCGCCACCGGGCCGTGGTGACCTCCTGGCAGACTTCTTCGAGCAGGCGCTCAGTGACGTACTCCATCACTACCGGTTGCTGGGTGTAGCGTTTTTGCTGGCTCTCGATTAGCCCCCGCCACTTGAGGGATTCCAGCGCCTCCACCAAACGCGCTTTCGGCACCGCCGGGACTAAATCAGCGCTCAGTTCTCCCAGCTCCGTCCAGTCGCGGTTAATCGCCAGCCAGATCATGATGGCCTGCTCTAACTCCGTGAGCCGTTGAAACTGCTCATCCAGCAAGCGGCGAATGCTGTTGAAAATCACCGCATCTTCCGCTAAAAATGCGCCGATATCGCCATCAAACAAGTCCTGGATGGTGGTGGAGACAATTTTGAGGGCGAGGGGATTGTAGCTGTAGCGATCGCACAGCCCCCGCCGCTGCTCGGCGGTGCCCGTCAACCCCTTCGCCTCAATCAAAGCCAATGCCGTCTCCACCGAACCGCTCAGTTGCAGGGTACGGGTACTGCCGTCAGTGCCCTCCAGTGCAGCAATTTCCGCTGGCTTCTCCCGGCTGGTGAGCAAAATGCAGCTCTGGTGGGGCGTTTCACTCAAAAACCGAATCAGTTCGCCATAGTCCTCATAGCCCTCACGGTAGTACCCGGCATGATCCCCCGGTTGCAGCAGGGTTTCGAGATTATCCAACACCACCAGGCAGCGCTTTGCCCGCAGCCAGTGGAGCAGGTGCATGTTGTCTGCTTCAGTTTCCTGATGGTCGGAGAGGACATCGATCAGGTCGGCTAGCAGGGTAGCCAGGGGTGGGGCGTTGCGGAGCGATCGCCAGATG
>PYEQ01000446.1 GCA_003017785.1 filamentous cyanobacterium CCP5
AGATGTGTATAAGAGACAGGAATTGACCCACCGCAGGGGCGCACAGCGTGTGCCTAATGCAGAGAACCCAATTTTCGAATACAGCAAAGAAGCTAACAGGGAGCGACAAACCCTGCTCGCCCCGGCAATGCGAAGCGCTAAAACACCTCCCACAGAGCAACCCTTCCGCGAGGTCCAGGACGGCGGTCCGTCCTGGTCGAAGGGGTCCGGGGGGAGCGAATTCCCCCCGGGCGATAAATCTGGCTTTAGTCCCAATTGCGGCCTTACCCAAGTCTGCAGCTAATGAGTCCATACACAGTAAAAAAGTAGCCTTTGAGTACTGCGGAAAAAAGGAATATGGACCAAAATCTTAGTCAAGCAGGAAGCTACTGGCTATCTCTAAAGACATTCAACCAAAAGCTCCCAAACCATCTAGAATCATCAATCACTTGCATTTTTCTATGGCCCCCACAACCCTCCGCCTCGCTAGCTTCGACATCGGTACCGACGACCTCCGCTGGTGGGCTCCCGAACTTCTCGATCGCTACCCCGACGGCTTCTACACCATGCACCAGCAGCTATTCGAAGCGGTCTGTGCCGACAGCCAGCCCGTCGATCTGGGGGGCGCTGAGCTGGAAAAAGTCGAGCTGATCAAATACGAACCCCGCAACGACCATTACCCCAGCGACGAAGAACTCAAATCCCTCGACGGCATCGTAATTTCTGGCACCGCTGCCGGAGCCTACGAGCAAGACGAGTGGATTCTGCGCTTGCAGGAGGTGATCCGCGACTACCACCAGCAGCAGATAAAAATGTCGGGCTTCTCCTTCGCCCCGCAAATTCTGGCCCAGGCCCTCGGCGGCAAGGTCGATCGCAACCCCCCCGGCACCGAACTGTCGGTCGTGACCATTCACCTAACCGAAGCAGCCCAACAGTACTTCGGCACAGACCGGACAGCCTACGCCATCCACGTCCACCACAACGACGGGGTGACGAAGCTGCCGGAAGGGGCCGTTTCCCTGGGCACCAGCGGCGTCACCGAATATCTAGGCTGGATGCTGGGGGGTCATATCCTGGCCTTTTCCGGCCACCCCGAATATTCCCGCGACCCCTGGATATTAGAGCGAATGATGATCGTCGAACGCCGCGATCGCCTGGTATCCGCCCAGCACATCGACTACGGCCTGCAAGCCCTCTGGAACCCTACCGACTACATCTGGCAAACCCAACAGCAGTTTCGCTTTTTCCTAGGGCAGTTGCGGTTATAACGATTGCTCATTAGCTGAGGTACAGCCGGGCAGATCTAACCTAATCATGAATCCATACCAAAAAATAAAACTCGATCTTCCCCTGCAATGCGAAGCGTTAAAACACGTCTTACGGACCAACCCTTCCGGGAGGTCCAGGGCGTCGGAACGCCCTGGACGACAGGGGTCCAGGGGGAGCGAATTCCTCCCGGACGGCGGACCTGGCTTTCATCTCTAATAGTGGTCTTACCAAAGTTTTTAGCTAAGAAACCCAAGTCTGAGGGCACGGCAGTGCCCGTGCCCCTACGGATCCCATTTGCCCAAACACATTCCTAACCTTCCATGACCTTTAACTTTGCCAGCGACAACACTGCCGGAGTCTCTCCCGAAATCGCCGCCGCCATGGTCGAAGGCAGTCGCGGTTCAGCCATGCCCTACGGTAACGACCCCGTCACCCAAGAGCTCCAGGCACAGTTCAGCCAGTATTTTGAAACCGAAGTGGAGATATTCCCCGTCGCCACTGGTTCCGCCGCCAACGCCCTGGCCCTCTCAGTCCTGTCGCCCCCCTACGGTGCCATCTACTGCCACCAAAACAGCCACATCAACATGGATGAATGTGGAGCCCCGGAATTTTTCACCAACGGGGCGAAGCTAGTGTGCATCGACGGAGCCAGCGGTAAGATTCACCCGGAAGACCTGGCCGACTGGCTGGGGCGATCGGAAAAAGGCAGCGTCCATGCCGTGCAGCCTGCCGCCGTCAGCATCACCCAGGCTACTGAAGCCGGTACCGTCTACAGCCTGGAAGAAATTCGAAATCTGGCCGCGATCGCCCATGCCCACGACCTGCCCCTCCACATGGACGGAGCCCGCTTTGCTAATGCCGTTGTCAGCCTGGGTTGTACCCCCGCCGAAATGACCTGGCGGGCGGGAGTAGATGTACTCAGCTTTGGAGCCACCAAAAATGGCTGCTGGGCGGCAGAGGCGATCGTCTTCTTTCGCCCAGATCTAGCCAAAGACCTGCTCTTTCGTCGCAAGCGGGGGGGGCATTTGATTTCTAAAATGCGGTTTGTGTCCTTGCAGTTGCAGGCCTACCTAACTGGCAACCTGTGGCACAAGAATGCCGAACAGGCCAACCGCATGGCTGCCAAGCTAGCCACAGGGCTAGGGGAAATTCCTGGCGTTGAGTTCGAGCATCCTACCCAGGCCAATGAGCTGTTTGTGCATCTGCCGGAACCGGTATTGCAGGGACTCAAGGCGGCAGGCTTTCAGTTCTATCGCTGGGCCGGGGAGGAGTCTCAGCTGGTGCGACTGGTCACCTCGTTTGAGATGTCGGAGGAAAGCGTGGATCAGTTCTTAGTCGTAGCCCAAACCCACGCCGCCCAGCCGATTCCCTAGGAACAAATTCTGATTCCGGAGGATCCAAAGAAATCTCCCAGGGAATGGGTATTAGACTGACTAAATCGTCAAGGACTTCTTTTGGATGCCGCCGCCTGGAAATATCGACCGTCAGCGGGAACATCAGGCCAATGAACGCACCTTTCTCGCCTGGCTGCGCACCTCCATCGCCCTGGTAGGCTTTGGCTTTGCGATCGCCCGATTTGGCATCTTCCTTCAGCAAATCGGCTTTGTGATGGATCAACCGGCCGAACCGATTCATCCCCTGTTAAATTCGCAGGTACTCGGCATCTGTCTGGTAGTCTTGGGGATCGCGGTGATTGGCTTTGCCGGCTGGCGCTACAACGTCACCTTCTGGCAGATTGAACGGGGTGCCTATCGCCCCAGTCGGTTGATGGTTTGGACCATGACCGTCATCGTGATGGTGCTAGGTCTACTCAGCATTCCGATTTTGCTGGTGCGCTCGTTTGACCCATCGCCAGAGCGTCCGCCGGAAGGTGGCTCAAACCATAATCTGCCGTGATGGGGACAGGGATGATGGCGATCGCACCAGCTGATAGGAAACTACTCTCCCTGGGGCAGCTTCTCCAGATCTTGCTGGAGCTGTTCAGCCTGTTGCTCCATAATGTCAACCGCTTCGTTGGCCTTTTCGATGTTTTGGGTAGGCAGGGTTTCCCCGGTATCGACTGAGGGCTTAAGCTGGTTAACCATCAGCACCCCAACTACCCCAAGTCCGACTAATAATCCAACCAAAGACAGTCCGCGCATGATGTTGCCCTTCCCTAAGGAGTGATGCTATTGAGAGTGATGCCATGAGTTCAAGATACCCACATGGCTCCACTGGCCTGCTCGACAGCTAACCTCTGCCTACCTGGCCACTAATACAGCCGATGCCCGGGCTATCACCGGATAGGTGGTCTGCTGCCAGACAGGAGCCGTTTCTGGTGTAAACACATCATGGGGAACTACCGCCGCCGTATCCACTAGCTGGTGCCACCGGAGACCAGGCTCAAGGTCTGGCAGCTCAAACTCCAGAGCCTCCCAGTAGGCATTGAGCATCACGTGAAACTGCTCTTTGGCCTCCGGATGGCGCAGGGTAAACGCCAGGGTGTGGGAGTTTCCTCCCCAGTCGGGGCTGCCCAGCTGGACTCCGTGCCAGACGATATGGGGCTGGCGCGACCAGCTATCGGTCACCGTCAGCAGATGCTCCACTTTGAACGCTTCATGGCTTTGAATGATGTGGATCAGGGTCTGAATAAAGCGCAGCAGCGCCCGGTGGTCTTCTACCGCGTCCCAGTCAAACCAGCTCAGGGGGTTGTCCTGGCAGTAGGCATTGTTGTTGCCCTGCTGGCTGCGGCGCACTTCGTCTCCCATCAGCAGCATCGGCGTCCCCTGGGAGAAAAACAGCAGGGTCAGCAGGTTTTTAATCTGCCGTAGCCGCAGGGCTGCAACTGCTGGGTCATCCGTTGGTCCCTCTACCCCGCAGTTCCAGCAAAAATTGTCGTTGGCCCCGTCTCGGTTAAACTCCCCATTGGCCAGGTTGTGCTTGTCGTTGTAGCTAACCAGGTCGTTGAGGGTAAAGCCGTCGTGGCAGGTAATAAAGTGGATGCTGCGGTTGGGGTCGCGATCGGGTTCCTGGTAAATGTCCGGGCTGCC
>PYEQ01000447.1 GCA_003017785.1 filamentous cyanobacterium CCP5
ATGTACAGGCCACGACCACAGTCTTCGATCAGCTCATGGCGATCGCAGCAGGGATCATCTACGCAATCATGGGGATGAATAAATCCGCCCCCTTGATCAGCGATAATCCACCAAAATAATCCCCCAGTTCTAGCGAATCGCACTGAAATCTTTTTGCCGGGGTCAAGCCGATTACCATGCTTAGCGGCATTTACCAACGCCTCTTGCAGCCCCAGACGCACCTCAGAATGCCAGATTTTAGGGACTTCAGCGAGCAGCTGATCAATAACTGGACAGAGATAAAGGGTAGAAACGAAGCTCAAGACGCTCCACTTTGAATTGGCAGGCGGTGGAGATAGGGCAACCACTAACGAAGCCTCCAGCAAAATAACAAAAATGCTAGGCCAGCTTGAAAAACCAGACTTTAGAAAATAGTGGGAACTGATAAATAGGAGTCAGACAAAAGCCCTATTCGCTTTCGAAAAGCGTGCCTCCACTCAGAATCGAGCCATTGAAACAACAAAGGAGGGCGGCTTGGGCTGAATATTTGGTAGAGCAATTTGGCTCTACAGGCCAAATTGAATGGTTTTTAATATCTCTAATATAGCAAACGGCCCATTTCCTAAGTCAAATTATTTAATATCAGGGATTTTTATGGCTGACAGGAGAGTGGCTTTTATCCCCTAGGGGGCAACCGTTCGCACAGGGGATGATGGTGCGTAGCTGGCGCAGCTTTTGATGTAGAAGAGCCCCAGGGATTGGTAGGTCCAACTCCAGGGCGCAGTCTTAGGCGGCGGTAGTGTAGTGGGCGGCGGCCTCGGCGACAATCGGTGACTCGTCCTTAGCAAGGGTTTGTAAAGCCGATTGGGCTGCTGGCTGCTGAAAATGACTCAAGGCTTGTACCAGCCGATGGCGAACCTGCCAGTCAGGACTGGTCACATACTCCAGCAGAATCGGGATTGCCCGTTCATCGCCAAGTTCTCCGAGGGCGCCGATCGCGGCTGTAGAGATCAGTTCATTTTTAGCCTGGATAGCCTCTTGGAGCAGGTCAAACGCTTTAGGGTTACCCAGCTCCCCTAGGGCCGCTACGATGCTGAATTTGACCAGCCATTCTTCGCTGGAGGCATAGGCGTTGGCTAAATCGTCATAGGCCTGGGACAGCCCCAACGCTCCAATGGCATCGGCGGCAGCGGCTTGCACATCGGGCTCAGGATCGGTACGCAAACTCTGACGCAGCAGAGATTCGGCCACGGCTTTATCCTGATGGCCCAGGCTAGAGATCTGGCTGATGGCCGCGTAGCGTACCCGGGCATTGCCATCAGCAGCGGCGGTTTGAATCAGCTCAAAGGCGATCGCCGGTTCAAGGGCGCGAATTTGATTGACTGCCCGCAGTCGATCCCCGTAGTCCGAGGACTGTAGCAGCTCTCTAACACTGTCAGAAGTAGTCGCCATTTTGTAGCCTTGAGAACAAATTCCTTGCAATTACTATCAGCCTATCAGCCTTCTTTGGAGATTCACGGGCCTCTGCCAATAGAACTGATCCCCGGCGGATATTCCTTGCTCAGGGAAAGTTCTTCTCAGCCACTGTGACCAGTAAAGGAATTAAACAGAGCCTGGATGTCAGCTCAGCCCTAACCATCGAGCCCGTGCCTCGGCCAATAGCCGCGTCCGCCTTAACCCCTGTTCTGACGGTCTAAGCCTAGTCGTACTGGCTGGCCATCTCGCGGACAATGTCGCCTCGGGTGAGAATGCCAATTACCTGGCCTTCACCGTTGACCACTGGCAGCCGCCGGATGTGCTTGTCGTGCATAAGCTGGGCCGCTTCCCGCAGAGACTTATCAGGCTTGATGGTGTGGACTTTATCAGTCATCACATCACGGACCATCTGGCCGAGGGCCTTATGAATTTCCTGGTTGTACTGATTAGGATTTTTAAGATAAATCACGCTGTCGAGCAGGGTGATATAGGTGGGCATGTCGATACCCGTGGTCTGCCACATCAGGTCAGACTCCGACAGAATGCCCTGCAGCTTGCCGCTGTCGTCGATCACAGGCAGCCCGCCAATATGGTGATTGGCCATGGTTTGAATGGCATCTTTGAGTACGGTGTCTGGCGTCACGGTGAGGGGATCGGGGGTCATGACGTCAGCGACTGTCTTAGCCATAGGGTCCTCGGGTGGAGTGTTAGCGGATATGACCGCTTCTAAATTCATTGTAAATAAGTTTGACCGGGGGCTTCCGACCAGTCTCACAGGTCGTTACAGAATCGCTCCAGAATCGGGATACAGCGGGCGATCGCCCCGAGGTGAGCAATCTCATAGCCATGGGTATTGTGGGTCGGAAAGCTGAGACAGGCGGCCCGGGAGACATGACCGAATTTCATGGCGATCGATCCGTCGCTGCCAAAGCCGCTGAGGGCCGTGAGCTGCAGGGGCACCGCAGCAGTTTGAGCGGCAGAGCGGAGCTGAGCGTTGAGGACTTCGTCGTAGAGACCGTAGGCGTCCTGGACTAGCAGCACAGGATCGCTGTCGATAATTGGATACTCGGCTGAGAGGGGGCAAATTTCCAGGGCGACCAACCCCTCTAAATGCTGACGCTGACAGAAATACAGCGCCCCCACGGCCCCCACCTCTTCTTTGGCGGAGGCCACTAGATAAACGGTAATCGGGGGCTGCTTGAGCCGTTCGGCCAGGGCCAGCAAAATAGCGATGGAAGCCTTGTTATCGAGGGTATAGCTGGCAATGTAGTCCCCCATCCGAAACGGGGGCTTGCGGTGCTTACCCACCACCATCCGGGTGCCGGGACGAATGCCCGCCGCGTCGAGATCGTCGGCAGACTGCTTGGTTTCCACCCAGACATCCTCCCAGGTGACGGCACGACCCTCCTGCTGGGCTTTCTGCGGGGATTCGTGGGAAACGTGGCGGGAACCAAAGCTGAGAATGCCGCTGACGGTGCTGTAATCCCCAAGCAGATCGACCACGCCTTCCCCGTAGACCCAGGGAAAAGCCCCTCCCAGCTTGCGCACCGAGACTCGCCCGTCAGGCAGCACCGCTTTGACAAGGCCGCCAATTTCGTCTTTATGGGCGGTGATGGCGATCGCCCGTTCGGGCACCTGCCCAGGAATTTGAATCACCACGTTATCGGCTGAGTCCCGCCAATATTCGAGCCCCCGCCGTTCGAGGTAAGTTTCTAGAAACTGGTTGATTTCAGCTTCGGCACCGCTGGGAGAATGGCACATCACCAGGGCGGCGATGGTTTCAAATAGATCGTCGTAGCTGATATCCATGGGATTCGCGAGAGGGAGCCGCTGGGGCGTTTACTCCGCTTCTTCTAGCACAGCCTGTAGACGGTTGCGAAACTCTCCCTTGGGATGGCCCCCTTTGACGGCACCCACGATGGCAAATTCGCCTTCTGGGCGATCGCACACGATATAGGTAGGCCAGCCCAGCTGGGCTTTGTCGGGATATCGGGTCAGCAGAATGGTGGCGTACTTGCGATAGGCGGAGAGATCCTGCATTTTGACGCTGATAAAATCCAGGCCCAGCTCCGTAGCAACTTTCTGATCAAAGAAGGACATGCGGTGGCAAATACCACATTCTTCGGAGGAAAACTTAATCACAGCAAGACTCATGGAAACTCCTTGGTTCAAGCCAGCCGATGGCGTTTTAAGGCGGTGATCGCGGGAGAGGGTTCTTGGTTCTGTAAAGATTCGGGTTTGTTCCAGGTAAAGGGGGCCTGCTGAGCAGCCGACATCCACAATAGCCGCTTAGCTCGGGTCATGGCCACATAGAGCAGTCGATATTCTTCGGCAATTTTGAGCTGTTTGGCCTGCTGCCAGGCGCTAACGGTATCGGGAATCGACTGCGGGCCGCCCTGATGGGCGTGGGAACGAATCTGGGCCCGAGCTACCTCCGCCAGGGTGAAGTTCCCGATAAATTCCCCAGCCGGAGACACCCAAAGTTCTCCTGGTAGAGAGCGGCTATGGAGAAAGGGCAGAAACACGCCGTCCCAATCTAACCCCTTCGCCTTGTGCATGGTGATGACTGTGAGCTGCCCACCGCGGCTGTACTGGGACTCGGCATCTTCGGTGTCGACCCCTTCAAACCGCTCGGAACCGACGATTTCCTGGATAGCATCGACGATCGCCCCCAGGGTCGGCTCCTGACGAGTCTGCTGGCTGATGCGGGTGGCCAACTTGTCGGCGGTGGCCAGCTCGCTCTGGTTGTAGCCCAGCGTCAGCCCAATGAACGAGAACAGGCTGTAGGGGGGCAGTTCAAGGCGCGATCGCAGCAGTCCAGCACAGAAGCGCCGCGCTGTTTGCGCCGCCTCGGTATCGGGCGGGGT
>PYEQ01000448.1 GCA_003017785.1 filamentous cyanobacterium CCP5
GCCCGGAGCTATTTCATCCAGGTGCTGGCGATTAATCCGGGCGATCGGGCGGCGCGGCTCTACCTGGAGCGGATCGGTCGTCTCCTCGCAGAGGGCATCCCGACGGACTGGAATGGGGTCTGGGCCTTTACCCACAAGGGCTAGGCGGTCAGGGCTGGCCAAACTTGGGAAGGGGCTGCGTTAGGCTAAGACCGGCTTTGTAGAGGACGGCCTATGAAAGGTTGGGATTGGCCGCACTGGGGCCACCGGGGCAGGGCTTCAGGGCGGATATTTCGGCCAGATTTTCCGATTGATCCAAAACGCTGGCCGTTTTTCTATGGCTGGGTGATTTTAGCCGCCAGCATTCTCGGCGTGGTTGCCAGCATTCCGGGACAAACCATTGGGATCAGCGTGTTTACCGACCACCTGATTCGGGTGACGGGGCTGACTCGGCTAGAGCTGAGCAATGCCTATCTGCTGGGCACCCTCACCAGCGGTCTGCTGCTGCCCTTTGGCGGCAAAGTCCTGGACCGGCGGGGGGCGCGGCTGACCTTTGTGGCGTCGGCCCTGGGGCTGGCAGCTACCCTGGGCTACCTCAGCGTCAGTGACTTTGGGGTGCGCTGGCTGATTCGGCATCTGCCAGCGGCGGCAGGGACGGCGATCGCCATTGGCCTGATGGGGTTAGGTTTCGTCTGCCTGCGGTTCACCGGCCAGGGCATGCTGACCATGACCAGCCGCACCACCCTGGGGAAATGGTTCGAACGGCGGCGCGGTCAGGTGTCGGGGCTGGAAAGCATTTTTGTGTCGTTCGGGTTTGCGGCAGCCCCGTTAGGACTCAGCGCCTGGATTGGGGTGATGGGCTGGCGGGGGGCCTGGATTAGCCTGGGGATGGCGATCGCCCTGGTAGTCGGTCTGCTGGGCTGGCTGCTGGTGCGGGACAACCCGGAGGTGTGCGGTCTGCGCATGGATGGCGACTCGCCGATAGCAACGGACGACCAGACCGAAGCCGGTGTGAGTTCCGAGTCTTTTAGGCCAATCGGCCATACCCGGCGAGAGGCCCTGGCCACCCTGGCCTTTTGGGCGATTTCCCTGGCCTTTGCCTCCCAGTCCCTTGCTATTACCGGAATCACCTTCCATATCGTCGACATCGGAGCGGAGGCGGGACTGTCTGAGCCTCAGACCGTGGCCATCTTTCTGCCCATGGCGATCGCCGCTACGGCGGTGGGCTACGGGATTGGCATTGCCTGCGATCGCACCCGCATGCGCTATCTGATCACCTTCATGATGGTGTTTCAAACCCTAGGAATTTTTTCCATGGCTCACCTAGCTACCCTCCGCTGGCTGGCCATCCTCGGCTTGGGCACCAGCGGCGGCTGTTTCGGCACCCTGTCCACGGTGGCCCTGCCCCGGTTCTTTGGTCGGGCCCATCTGGGGGCGATCGCTGGATTTCAAATGATGCTGGTGGTGATCGCCAGCGCTTTAGGCCCTTCCCTGCTGGCCGCCTTTCGGCAATACCTGGGATCCTACAGGTTGGGGCTATACCTGTGCTGCTTGCTGCCCCCCGTGGTGATTACGCTGATGATGATGACCGACGATCCGTCAGCTCACCAATAACAAATGTGTGTATTGCCGGGTGTCTTGGCAATTGCCACAATTCAGAGTGGAACAATAATCCCAGCTTCGGCCCCTGTAATTTTTCATGCGCCTACCCCATCGCCCACGGCCATCGTCAAAGCGCCTGACTATTCCACTGCAGAGCCTGTTGATTGTGCCGTTTTTGGCTCAGATTACGTTGGCGGTGGGGTTAACGGGCTGGTTTTCTCTACGTAACGGCCAGAACGCTGTCAACGATGTAGCTGCCCAGCTGCGTCAGGAAACGGTCAACCGGATTGAACAGAAGCTAGATGACTATTTAGAAACGTCGCTCCAGGCCAACCGCTTCGTCCAAGAGGCAATTCGATTGGGGCAAATTGATCCGAATCAGCCAGAGGATTTTTATCGGCTTTTTTTGATTCAAAGCCATGAGTTGTCCTCGGTGAGATCAATTTTTTACGGCCAGAGCAACGGCGAGTTTATCGGTATCGGACAGCTAGAAATCGGCCGCTATCAGCAGATGCGGGGTGGTCCCTCGATAGGCAATGGGATTCGGTTCTACGATATTGCCTCTGACGGGAAGATTCGCCAGCTAGCGCCTGAAACGCCGGGGTGGGATACGGTCAGTCGACCCTGGTACCAGGCCGCGGCGATCGCCGGTAAACCAGTCTGGGGCGATATTTTCACCTACCATGCCTTTCCGGTCATGGCCCTGCCGGCGTCATCGCCGGTCTATGACGACAGCGGCCAGCTGATAGGGGTGGTGGGGAATAACTTTTTTCTGTCCCAGGTGAATGAGTTTCTCCACAGCCTGAAGATCGGCAAAACGGGCAAAACCTTTATCCTGGAGCGCTCTGGCCAGTTAGTGGCCACTTCCACCCAGGCCCAGCCCTTTCGAGTAGAGAATGGGCAGACCCAGCGGATTGAGGCAGCCGCCAGCGAGGACCCCATCATCGCCGCCACGGCCACCTATCTACTAAACCACTATGGCGATTTTGCTGCCTTGGATGCGGAAATACAGCTGAGCTTTGACCTAGACGGGGAGCGCCAGTTTCTCCAGGTACATCCCTTTCAAACGGAGCAGGGACTGGACTGGCTGGTGATGGTGGTGGTGCCTGAAGCAGACTTTATGGCCCAGATTCAGGCCAACACTCGCCATACGATCTGGCTGTGTGTGGGAGCGCTGGGCATCGCCGTGGGTTCTGGGATCGTCACGACTCGGCTGATTATGCGACCCCTGAGGCAGCTGGGTCGGGCTTCCCGGGCGATCTCCGATGGCGACCTCCAGCAGCAGGTCCCCGACTGTCGGCTACAAGAATTCAATGTCCTTGCCGACACGTTTAACGACATGTCGAGCCAGCTGGCAGAATCCTTTAAGCATTCACAGCAATACCAGGAAGATCTAAAAGTCATCAACCGGGAGCTAAAGGCCCAGGCCAGTCTGTTTCGCCTGATTGCAGACAACATGGGAGATTTGGTCTGTCTGCAGGCGCTCAATGGTCAGTATCTCTACGTCAGTCCTTCGGCTGAGTGGATTGTCGGTTATCCCCCGGAAGAACTCATCGGCCAGAAGGTCCTGCAGCTGATTCATCCAGAGGATCGCGATCGCGTCCACACGGACACTTACCTACCAGCCCTGCAGGGCATCTCCACCACCAGCACCTATCGGATTCGCCACCGCTCTGGGGAATACATCTGGCTAGAAACGATTACCCGGCCTGTCCGTGACGACACCAACCAGATCATTCGTCTACAAACCACCTCCCGCGACGTCAGTGAGAAAGTCAAACTGCGCCATAAGCTCGAACATGAGGCTCTTCACGATGCCCTCACGGGCCTGCCCAATCGCAACCGCCTGATTAGCCGTTTGAGTCTGGCCTTGAATCGCCATCAGCAGGATCCCAATTACCGGTTTGCGGTGGTGTTTCTAGATCTAGACCATTTCAAAAATGTCAACGACAGCCTGGGCCACCTGGTGGGCGACCAGATGCTGCTGGCAATGACCCAGCGGCTTGTCGGAATGCTGGGGGCTACCGACCTGGCAGCTCGGTTCGGCGGGGATGAGTTTATCCTCTTGCTCGACAACATCACCGATGGGGCCGATGCCTACGGTAAAACTGAGCAAATCATTGCCCGGCTGACAGCCCCGATTGCCCTGGAAAATCAAGAGATCTTTGTGACCGTTAGCGCTGGCCTGGTGATCAGCGATCGCCATTACAGCTCCCCTTCAGAGCTGATTCGAGATGCTGATATTGCCATGTTCCGAGCCAAAACTGCCGGGCGCGATCAGATTCAGCAGTTCACCTCGGCCATGCGCACCCGACTATTGGCACAGGTGCAGCTAGAGCGAGAACTGAGAAAAGCGCTCACGGACTATCCCGAAGAATTCGTGCTCTACTACCAGCCGATTGTGGCTCTCCAGGATTTGAGCGTGAGAGGATTTGAGGCCCTAGTCCGCTGGCAGCATCCCCACCGGGGGTTGATTCCACCCGATAGGTTTATTTCGATCGCTGAGGAAAGCGGCCTGATTTTGCCCCTAGGAAAGTTGGTGCTGCAACAGGCCTGCCGACAAATTAAAACCTGGTGCGACCAGTTTCAACTACCCGATCTCACGATCAGCGTAAATTTGTCCGTGGCTCAGCTGCAAGATGCTAATTTGCTGGACCAAATCGATCAGACCCTGGATGAGTGCGATCTCAGCGGCGATCGCCTCACCCTCGAAATTACCGAAAGCATGGTGATGGGCGAT
>PYEQ01000449.1 GCA_003017785.1 filamentous cyanobacterium CCP5
CAGCGGTCAACTACGCTCAGCCAGCGGTCGGCTTCGACAGCGAGCGTTCCCTGAGCGGAGTCGAAGGGAACGACCAAGAAATCTACGAAACACCACAGACCAAAACCATGACCAAAATCGTTGCCATCATCGCCAGTTCCGCCGGGGAGGCCCACAGCCATCTAGCGGCGGAGGCTCTGAAGCGAACCGCTGAGTCCCTCGGCCACGACCTGAAAACTGAAGAACAGCCGGGAGGGGTGACCCTCGATCGCGCCGACATTGAAGCGGCGGATCTGGTGATTGTGGGGGCGGACAGGCCGGTGGACCGCGATCGCTTCGCCGGTCGCCCTGTCTATGCGGTGTCCTCCAGCGAGGCGATTCGCAATACCCGCCTGGTGGTAGAAAACGCCCTTACCCTGCTGCAAACCGCTCCGACTCAGGTGAAAACCACGCCCCAGCCCAAAGATTCCCGTCCAGAAAAGGGGCCAGCGAGTGGCGGTGGCAGCAAGTTTCTGGTGGGCATCACCTCCTGCCCCACCGGCATTGCCCACACCTTCATGGCCGCCGAAGCTCTGAAGCAGGGAGCCGCCAAGCTGGGCTACGACATTAAGGTGGAAACCCAGGGGTCGGTGGGAGCCAAAAACCAGCTCACCGAGGCGGACATCGCCCGCGCCGATGCGGTGATTATTGCCGCTGACACCCACGTAGACCTGGCCCGCTTTGGCGGCAAGCCCCTCTACGAAACTTCCACCAAGGCGGCGATGAAAAACGCCCCGGAGGAAATCGAAACCGCGCTGCAAACTCAGCCTGCGGGCGGCGAATCCTACGCCGACCAGGTGAAGCGGTCGAAAGCCGAGCGCTCCGAGCAGCGCACCGGCCCCTATAAGCACCTGCTGACCGGGGTCTCCTACATGCTGCCGGTCATCGTGGCGGGGGGGCTGATCATTGCTCTATCCTTTGTGTTTGGCATCAACCCCCCGGAAGGTAGCTTCGGCGCGGCCCTGGGTCAAATTGGCGGCGGCGCAGCCTTTGCCCTGATCGTGCCAGTGCTCTCCGGCTACATTGCCTTTTCCATCGCCGATCGCCCCGGCCTCGCCCCCGGCCTAGTCGGGGGAATGCTGGCCGCCAACCTGAGCATGGGCTTCATCGGCGGTATCGTCTCCGGTTTTCTGGCGGGCTACATTGCCAAGTTCGTGCGGGATAAGGTGAACCTGCCCCAGAACTTCGAAGGGCTAAAGCCGGTGCTGGTGATTCCCCTGCTGTCCACCCTGCTGGTGGGCCTGCTGCTGGTGTACGTATTTGGGGGACCCGTGCGCTACATCATGGACGGCCTCACCGCCTTTTTGGAAGGTATGGGCAGCACCAATGCCGTGGTGCTGGGGTTGATTTTGGGCGGCATGATGGCGATCGACATGGGTGGCCCGGTAAACAAGGCCGCCTACACCTTCGCCGTGGGACTGCTTTCCAGCAGCATCTATGGGCCAATGGCTGCAGTGATGGCAGCGGGCATGACCCCGCCATTGGGGTTGGCGATCGCCACCTTCGTCGCCAAGAAGCGGTTCAATCAGGCTGAGCAGGAAGCGGGTAAAGTTGCCTCAGTGCTGGGGATTTCGTTCATTACTGAAGGGGCAATTCCCTTTGCCGCCAACGACCCGTTCCGGGTAATTCCTGCCTGCATCGCTGGTTCAGCGGTGGCCGGGGGGCTATCGATGCTGTTTAACTGCACCCTGCGGGCACCCCACGGCGGCATCTTCGTGCTGGCAATTCCCAATGCGGTAGAAAATGTGGGCCTGTATATTGTGGCGATCGCCACTGGTACCCTGGTCACCACCCTGACGGTGATGCAGCTGAAGCGGATCTCCAGCCTTGGCCCCGATCGCAATAAAGAGGCCCAAAGCGAAGCCCCCGCTGAATCTGCTGCCTAGTTTGAAACTGTGAATTGTTTGGGGCGCGGTGCGATCGGGCCCTAATTGGCAGCTACACAAACCTCTGCGGCTACACCCTAAGCTGAACTCTTGGCTTCCGAGTTGAGAGGTAGCTGATCACCTCCTTGCTGTGGGCCAACACGGTTTCTCTTTGCCCTTGGGGCTAATCCTTGAACAAAGGCATAATCCAGGCGGCAACGATACTCACTAAAATCGCAATTTCCAGGAGGATCATCCCCGTCACCGGCTGAAACCAGCCCACCCAGGCTCCCCGCTGAACCTGTGACCACCACTGGGAGACCTGGGCTGGCCAGAGGGTGGGGCTATCTTTGTCGCGGAACTGCCAGGTCACCATGGAGCGTAGTAGGGGAGAACCGCCTACTTTGGCATTCATCAGCAGGTGCAGGGCGATCGCCCCCGCCATTACCCCCCACGAAATCAGGTGAGCAAAGTACCAGCCATGATCTAACTCCCCCTTGGGCAGCCAGGTTTCGTCCATCATTTTGCCGCTGAACAGGGCAAAGGTTAATGCCAGCAGAGCCAGGGTGTTGGTCACCCGATTCCAGGTGTACCACCAGATGGGTTTGCCCACCTGAACCAGCCTGCCCAGAGAGTCAGGCTGAATCAGCCGCTTCTGTCCCCGGTGAAAGGCATAGATCACAAAGGCCGGAAATAACAGCAAAGTCCACAATCCAAAGGTGCCGTGGATGCCCTCAATCTGCTGATAAGCAGGCAGGGGAATGCGTCCCCAGCGTCCATCGTAGGTGTCGTAGGTCCAGTAGGCGGTTAGCATGGCGGCAATTAGGAATAGCCCTGTGAGGCCATGCAAAACCCGCAGGAGGAACGGTTGATAGGGACGGGAGGAGGTAATCTTATGAGTCATCGTTATTCAGCCGATGATTGATCAGGCTATCAACCTAATTTTTATCCATCTATGGCGCACTTGCCTTCATTCAAACCAACCATGGCTGTAAACCCTCTGGAGCTAAAAGACTGCGTCATCGTCTACGGGCCTGACCTGGTGCCCCATCACTGTCATCGGCTCCAGGTAAAAGACGGGGCGATCGCCCGCCTCGATCTGGGCGATCCCTGCACCGTTCTCGACCAGGGGGCGCTGGTGGTGATGCCGGGGATGGTCAACAGCCACACCCACATGGGCGACTCCTGCCTGCCCGATGGAGCCACCGGCCTCACCCTGGAGCAGGGCTTCTTTCGCCCCGACGGCTACAAATACCGGGAACTGGCCAAGCAGTCTGAGGCCGAACATCTGGAGCAGATCACCGCCCACCTGCAATACATGGCCCGCACCGGCACCGTCTGTCACATCGACTTTCGGGAGCAGGGGGTCTACGGCAGCGAACTCCTGCGCCAAGCCTCTGAGGCGACGGGGGTGCGATCGCTGATTCTGGGGCAGTTCAAGGACTTGCCGTTTACCGAAGCTGAGCTGAAGCAAAATCAGGCTGAACTGGGGGAGGGGGCGATCGCTGAACTCAAAGCCGTTCTGGCCGTCGCCGATGGCTTTTCCGAAAGCACCATGAACGACCTCACCGACGCTGCCTGGAGCCAGATTCAAGCCGTGACTCGGGAAGCCCAAAAACTGCGGGCGATTCACTGCCTAGAAAACGAAGGCTACCGCTCCCAGAGCCTGGCTGTCACCGGACGGGGCGACCTAATTCGGGCCCTCGACCTCTATGACCCCGATTTGGTCATTCACGCCACCGTCGCCAACGGCGAAGAAATTGCTCTGCTTTCTCAGCACCGGGTCAACGTGGTGCTTAACCCTCGCGCCAATGCGAATTTGGGTCTGCCCCTCCCCCCGATCGCGGCCCTGATGCAGAGCGATGCCAACCTGCTGCTGGGCACTGATAACGGCCTGCTAAACAGCCCAAACCTGCTGGCGGAGCTAGATTTCACCTACAAGGTTGCCAAGAGCCAGTGGGGCGACGCCGTTCACCCTGATCCGGCAGACATCCTCAAATTTGCTACTAGCAACGCCCACCGGCTGCTAAAAGAAACCTACTACGGCTATCTAGAAGCGGGCCTACCTGCCGATCTGGTCGTGCTGGACTTTACCCAGCCTCACCTGCGCTGCAGCCGCCACATCACTGCCAGCATTCTCACCCGCGTCACCCCCGACGACGTGCTCATGACCCTGGGAAGAGGACAGGTACTTTACAGATCGCCGATATTTTCCTGCTAGCGTTTGTGCTCAAATCGGTTTAACTTCGGACAGCTGTAGTGCTGTTAGGCGAAGCCGTAACGCACCGTCTCCTAGAGCTTGTCTCAAGAATTTTTAGACACTTCTTTCTCGCTGGCGTCCTTCGCTGCCGGAGTGACCCGCTTGCGCAGGGAATCAGCCCGACGCTTGGCGGTGGAATTTTTAGGTTCCAGCTCCAGCACGTTTTCATAC
>PYEQ01000450.1 GCA_003017785.1 filamentous cyanobacterium CCP5
GGTGGACTTCAGCGCTTTGGGCACTCTGCCCTGGCTGCGGATACCAGTGCCCTTCCGCTACGGCATGAGTTTCAATTTCACGGCCTTTATCCCGTTCATTCTGCTCTATTTGATTACCGCCATTGAAACCATCGGCGACACCACGGCCACCTCTGCCGTGTCTCGCCAGCCGGTGAAAGGGCCGATTTACGTTCGCCGCATTAAAGGGGCCGTGCTGGGGGACGGAATCAATTCTCTGCTGGCGGCTGTGTTCAATACCTTTCCCAACACCACCTTCAGCCAGAACAACGGCGTGATCCAGATGACCGGGGTCGGCAGCCGCTATATTGGCTTTTTCGTGGCCGGAATTTTCTGCCTGCTGGGGCTGCTGCCCATCGTTGGCGGCATCTTTCAGTCCCTACCCCAGCCAGTGCTCGGGGGGGCAACCCTGGTGATGTTTGGAGCGATCGCCGTGGCCGGTATTAATATCGTGGCTTCGGCTCCCCTGGACCGCCGTTCTCTGATCATCGTGGCGGTGTCCCTGGCTCTGGGCCTGGGGGTGGTCTACGTGCCCGAAGTCATGGCCGATAAGCCAGCCCTGCTGAAGAACGTATTCTCATCCGGCATTTCCACCGGGGGGCTGACGGCGATCGTCTTAAACTGGCTCCTACCCAATGATGTCGCCAAACCCCAGAGGCCTCCTTTGAGTAATGATGACTAGAGATTAGCGGCTAATCCCCCGCAAGCTCAGCACCGCTTCCTGACCTGGGATGCCCACCCCAACGACAGCCCCGTGGCGGAGGTCGAGATTTGAACCATCTCGGCCTCTGCTGCTTCTGACCGATACTGCGATAATGAAAGGCGTTGCTTAATCTTTTTTCACAATGCCTAGAGATCTGCAGGGATTTCTGAAGCTCTTAGACAAACGGGGACAGCTGCGCCGCATTACCGCCCCGGTTGACCCCGATCTAGAGGTGGCCGAGATTGCCAATCGGCTGCTGCTGGCAGGCGGCCCGGCCCTGCTGTTTGAGAATGTCAAGGGCTCAGACATTCCCCTGGCGATCAACGTCATGGGTACCGTGGAGCGGGTCTGCTGGGCGATGAACATGGAGCACCCCGAGGAGCTCGAAACCCTGGGAGAAAAACTGGCCCTGCTCTACCAGCTGCGGCCTCCGAAGGAATTTGCCCAGGCGGTAAATCTAGGCAAAGCTCTATTTGACGTGATTAAGGCCAAGCCCCAGCGGGATTTGCTGCCGGCCTGCCAGCAGGTGGTGCTCAAGGATGACGAGGTGGACCTGACGAAGCTGCCCCTGCTGCGGGTCTATCCCGGGGATGCCGACAAGGTGATGACCCTCGGCATCATGGTCACCAAAGATCCGGAAACTAAAATTCCCAATGTGGGGGTCTATCGGCTTCAGCTCCAGTCAAAAAACACCATGACCGTGCAGTGGCTCTCGGTGCGGGGCTGTAGCCGTCACCTGCGCAAAGCGGCAGAGCGGGGCGAAAAACTCGAGGTGGCGATCGCCATCGGCGTCGATCCCCTGTTAATCATGGCGGCAGCCACCCCCTTGCCCATCGACTTGTCGGAGTGGCTGTTTGCCGGCCTCTACGCCGGACAGGGGGTGCATCTGGCCAAGTGCAAGACCCTGGATTTGGAAATTCCCGCCGAGTCCCAGTTTGTGCTGGAGGGGACGATTACCCCAGGAGAAACCGCCGTGGACGGCCCCGCCGGGGACCACATCGGCTACTACGGCGGCGTCAACGAAGCCGCCCCGCTGCTACGGTTTCACTGCCTCACCCACCGCCGTAGTCCGGTCTATATGACCACCTTCAGCGGTCGCCCGCCCAAGGAAGACGCGATGATGGCGATCGCCCTCAACCGGGTGTATACCCCGATTCTGCGGCAGCAGGTACCCGAAATCCAGGACTTCTTCCTGCCCATGGAAGGGTTGAGCTATAAGGCGGCGGTGCTCTCCATCGACAAAGCCTATCCGGGACAGGCGAAGCGGGCGGCGCTGGCGTTCTGGTCGGCCCTGCCCCAGTTCAGCTACACCAAGTTCGTGGTGGTGGTAGATAAATCCATCAACATCCGCGACCCCCGTCAGGTGATGTGGGCGATTACCTCCAAGGTGGACCCCACCCGAGACGTATTCATCCTGCCGAATAATCCCTTTGACCGGCTGGACTTTGCCACGGAAAAGCCAGGGCTCGGCAGCCGCATGGGCATCGACGCCACCACCAAGGTGTTTCCCGAAACCGATCGCCCCTGGAGCGATGAGCTCCGCCCTGACCCGGATACCGCTGAGCGGGTCGATCGTCGCTGGGCAGAGTACGGCCTGGATGACTTGAATCTTAGGGACGTAGACCCGAATTTGTTTGGCTACGACATTCGCTAGCAGACTTTGCCAATGAAAAATCGTTATAGGAATGACATACGAGCGCCTGGCCAATAAGACTTGTGCGCTGCAGTGGGATGCATTGAAAAATCTAGGATGCGCTCATGCCAATCTCTCAAATAGTGCTGGCAAAGGGTGCTGAATTTTCTGATTCGAGTGTCCTTATTCGAGCGGTTGGAGCCCTGCTAGGAGCTGCTCAATGACTTTTGCGAAATGAGAAAGGTCGCTTTTTACCTGCCGCATTTCGTCTTCAATTAGCTCAATGCGCTGAATGACAGTATCTTGAAGACCTTGAGGACAGGAGGCCTGAGTGGATTTTGGAGAGTCCGGTGCGGTCTGGTCATTTAGTTTGTCGGCTAGAGCTTGCCAACCGGAAGCCTTGATACCGAAATGAGCTTTAGCGTGGCTGAATTTCTCAAATTGCTGTTTTAATTGGTCAACGGTGAAGTTCTCAGAGAAAGATGCCGCGGGTTGTTGATCAAGGTCTTCATTTACCATGTCAACCACCTCATCAATCAGGCGATCATGATTTTCGGCGAGTTTTGCAGCAGCGCCTAAGATACGAGATGTTGCCTTAATCTGTACAGCATCTTCCTCCCTGAGGCGGTTAGCAACTTTACGAATGCGATCGCCCAGAGTCACCCTAGAGGAGGCTGGAAGAATAGAGTTGTCAGTCATAGCTATGCTTCTTTATTCGGCAAGGATTTCTTGCATGGCCTGCCAAATGCGTTTGAACTTTTGCAATAGCCCAGCGGGATTTCCAGTAGAGTCTTCACCAACTGAATCAACCAGATGCTGAATCCGATCCATACGGGAAGCTAGCTCTTCAAGGTGATCAATTGCTTCTTCTTTTCTCTCTAAAGAGTCGCGAAGCAGATGAGTCATCTCGAAGATCTCTTTCTTCAGTAAATCGTTTTCCCGCTTACGGCGAGTTTCCCAGCCTTTGATGCCAGCTTTTGAACGGCGCTCGAATTTGAGTTGAGCCTGTGATTCATTGTAGAGAACGATATAGCGATCGCGCTCAGATTGAGCAGTTTCGTATTTGACTAACAACTCACCATTCCTCGTCTTTTCCTCTTCATAGAAAGCTAAATAAGACTCGGCTTGGGTCTGGACTTCTCTGTAAAGGGTCAGGGTAGACTCGTATTTTTGATTTTCTTCCTCGTAGAGAGTTAGTGCTGATTGATACCTCTTCTGTTCTTTTAAGTACAGGTCTTGAGTTTGCTCTGCCTCCGTTTTTACCTCGGTGACCTGCTGACGCAACTCAGCATTTTGTGATCTGAGAGTAGCTAGTCGCTGCGCCGAATCTTGGGATGAAAGCGGTTCAGGCTGTCTAGACCGAGGATGCCTGATGGAGTTTCTATAGGAATCATCACGTCGATCCGCCGATCTCATTGGCCTAGCCCCACTTCTATTTTTGCAACTTTATCTTTCAACAGTCCGGACCATTTCCGAGGAGGATGCTAATCCTCTAAACCCTAGCTGTCATATAGGCAGGAGATTTTGACTAAAAGCACTATACCGTCTGCTATCCAGCAAGAGCCGTCCGGAGTATTGACTCCCACAATTTTAGGATGCCCGGTTTTCCTCAGTTTATAAGGTCTGTTCTCTTCAAGAAGTCTTTATCCGAAATGCCTAATTTGCGTATTACATGAACGATAAAAGACCAAAAATGCAGATAATCCCAGGCCAGACTTCCCATAAGGCTATTAATCCCGCTCAGTGCGAAACAAAGCCCAAGCAGTGATGGCCGAGATTCTCGCCCTTGCCTTCAAAGACTGGGCATGGCCGCGCATATAGCCTTATGAGGCTGTCCTTCACAAGTTCCTCAAACTATCGATTTAGAACAGTAAGTGGGATCGGATAAGAAATCTCGATCATTCGTGAGGACGTTTCGCCCATGACCCAAGCATTTTTCGCCAGCCCGATCG
>PYEQ01000451.1 GCA_003017785.1 filamentous cyanobacterium CCP5
CCGCCCCCAGCCACAGCCGGATCATCGTGGTGCAGGTGATGGGCCGGGATGCGGGACACCTGGCCCTGCGGGCGGGGATTGCCGGTGGGGCCGACGTGATTTTGATTCCTGAGCTGACGCCGGTCCTCAACTACGGGGTTTTGGATGGTGTCTGTCAGCAGATTGTGCGGCTGCGCCAGAGCGATCGCCAGTTTGCCCTGGTCGTGGTCGCCGAAGGAGTTCGCGACCTGGATGGGGCCAAGGTCAAAGACATTGGCGATAGTCTGGCCCAGCAGATTCACCACTACGGCCAGCAGCTATGCGAAACCCGGCAGCCTGAGTTCTGCTTGCTCCAACGTCTAGAAACCCGGGCAACTACCCTGGGCCACATTCAGCGCAGCGGCACGCCGTCTGCCAGCGATCGCCTGCTGGCCGCCGCCTTTGGCCGTAAAGCCGTGGAGCTAATCGCCGCAGAGCAGTATCAGCAGCTCGTGGTTTGGTCCCAGGGGCAGGTCAACAGCAAACCCCTGGACACAGTCATGCCCTTGATTCAAGAACGACATCGGGCCCAGCTTTGCCCCAGTCCGGTCAGGCCCTGCGATTCCTGGGTGGAGACGGCTCGGGATCTGGGGATCTATGTGGGTGATCTGGAGGGAGAACCAGGGGCTTTCCCTGGAGCCGGGTGATGAAATACGTCAGCGAATATCGGGATGAAGCTCTGGTGCAGGACTATGGGGCGGCGATCGCCGCCCTCATTACTCGCCCCTGGACCCTGATGGAAATCTGCGGCGGCCAGACCCACACCATCGTCAAGTACGGTCTGGATCAGCTGCTGCCGCCGACAGTTACCCTGATTCACGGTCCTGGCTGCCCGGTCTGCGTCACCGATGCCGCGCTGATCGACCAGGCCCTAATCCTGGCGGCCCAGCCGGGGATTATCTTTTGCTCCTACGGGGACATGCTGCGGGTACCGGGCACAGCCACGGATTTGCTCACCGTCAAGGCCCAGGGGGGGGACGTGCGCATGGTGTATTCGCCCCTGGATGCCCTGGCCCTGGCCCGGACTCACCCCAACCGGCAGGTGGTGTTTTTTGCCGTGGGTTTCGAAACCACTGCCCCGGCCACGGCCATGGCGGTGCATCAGGCCCACCGGCAGGGAATTGAGAATTTCTCAGTGCTCATGGCCCACGTGCTGGTGCCCCCGGCGATGGAGGGGATTTTAGCTGCCCCAGACTGCCAGGTGCAGGGATTTCTGGCGGCAGGCCACGTCTGCACCGTCACCGGCTACGAGGGCTACCACGCGATCGCCCAGAAATACCACGTCCCCATCGTGGTTACAGGCTTTGAGCCGGTGGATATTTTGCAGGGCACCTACCTTTGCCTGCAGCAGCTGGAAGCGGGGCGGGCCGAAGTGGAAAACCAATATGCCCGCTCGGTGAAAGCCCCCGGCAATCTGTCAGCCCAGCAGCTAATGGAGCAGGTATTCGAGGTGGTGCCACGGGCGTGGCGAGGGCTGGGAACCCTTCCCCAGAGCGGCCTGGGATTGCAAGCACCCTATCAGTACCTGGATGCCCACCGGCGGTTTAGCGATCGCCTCCAGGTTCACCCCGACTCCCCCATCGATACCCCCTGCATCAGCGGCCTCGTCCTGCAAGGCTTGAAAAAGCCCCACGACTGTCCGGCCTTTGGCGATCGCTGCCGTCCAGAACATCCCCTCGGTGCCCCCATGGTCTCCACCGAAGGAGCCTGTGCCGCCTACTATCGCTACCGGGCAGCGCTATAATTTCTCCCCTCAAGGCCCCTGGCAGCGAGCTAGGCTAGACATAGCGATCGCCCTAGCTAGCGGTCCCAGCATTTGCAGTTAGCCAATGGGCAGCGGCCTCAGCTAGCTAGCCAAAGCAATACGAAAGGGTTAGGAACAGGCCATGGCTACTCTTAAGCAACGCCGTCCCCAAAACGCAGCGGGGGACTTCTATGTGGACAGCAGCTGCATTGACTGCGATACCTGCCGCTGGATGGCCCCGGCGGTGTTCACCCGGGTAGACGGTCAGTCCGCCGTTGCCCATCAGCCCGAGACAGCGGATCAGCGGCAGGCGGCACTGCAGGCGCTGCTTGCCTGTCCGACCGCCTCCATTGGCACGGTGGATCGGCCCAAGGACATGGTGCAGGTGCAGCACAGCCTGCCAATTCCCATCGCTGAGAACGTCTACCACTGCGGCTACCATGCGGAAAGCTCCTTCGGGGCTGCCAGCTACCTGATTGTGCGCGAGGAGGGCAACGTGCTGGTGGATTCTCCCCGGTTTGCCCCGCCCCTGGTGAAGCAAATCGAGGAGATGGGGGGCATCCGCTATCTGTATCTAACCCACCGGGACGACGTAGCCGATCATCAAAAATTCCATGATCGCTTCGGCTGCGATCGCATTCTCCATCAGGACGACATCGGTAGCGGCACTCGCGGGGTTGAAAAGCCTTTAACCGGAACAGACCCGATTTCCCTGGCCCCCGATCTGCTGATCATTCCGGTGCCCGGCCATACCCGCGGTCACACCGTGCTGCTCTACCGAGAAAAATTCCTGTTCAGCGGCGATCATCTGGCCTGGTCCCCTAGCCTGGGCCATCTACACGCCTTTCGCCGGGCCTGCTGGTATTCCTGGAGCGAACTCCTGAAATCCATGGAGCAGCTGGCGGAGTATGAGTTTGAATGGGTGCTACCCGGCCACGGTCGGCGCTTTCATGCCGATGTTGACACCATGAAGGCCCAGATGCAGCTGTGTCTCCAATGGATGGGTCAGCAGCCCGCCTGACAAAAGTGGGCCATCGGGCAAGCCTACTGAATCGACCCCAAAATCAGGGGCTGCAGGAGCTCACTGCACCACCAGGAGCGGGTGACAGGCCGCACGGGCAGGTCAAACGGGGGCAGGGCGAATTCGGCTAGCTGGTCGAGGCGGCTGCCGTAGAGGTCCACGTACCGCTGAAATAGCTGCATCGACTGGTGGCTAGACTGGCCGAGACCGGCGATCGCCAGGTTCCGTTCTGAGAGCTGGCGCAGGTAGGGCAGGTCTTCGAGCAGGGTAAAGCTGGCGGCCAAGAGCAAAATTCCCCGCAGCACCATCGGCGGCCAGCCCAGGTTGCTGTGCATCTGGATCTGCAGGTAGTGTTCGCGATCGCCCTGGGGCAGCACGCTAAACAACACGGCAATTTTCTTATTGGCATAGGCGGGAATGGTCAGCTCCACCTGGTAGGGGGTGTGGAGCACCAGATCGACATCCACGCTGGCCCGCCGCCACAGCCTCAACACATTAAACGGAGAATCCAGCTGAGTCTTAAACCGCAGCCGTCCTCCCGACTGGGTGGGGGTCAGATGGCTAACCTCAACCACCCGGAGGTTCCCCAGGCTGAAACTGTGGATGTGCTCCAGGTGCTTGAGGTTGAGCAAATGGTAGATCTGGCTGGTGTAGGGAAACGGCAGGCGATGGATCTGACTGGCTACCAGGGGCAGTTCCGGGGCGCTTTCGGCAAGTCTAGAGGGCGATCGCAGTCGGCCCCCAGGGCGAAAGCACAGCCAGCTAGCAAACAGCAGGCTGGCGATCAAAAAGTAGGAGACATCGGTCACAACCATCGAATCCCCGGTCACCAGCACGGCCCCGCGATCGAGCAGGCCAAACAGGCAGGCGGGAATGCCGACTAGCCACAGCGCGTTTAGCAAAATCGTCGCCACCAGGGATCTTTCTAGCTCACAGGGCTGAGCCAAGGGGGCCAAAGCTTGAGGGGCAGCAGAGTCAGGCCGGTTCATGGGAATTTGGGGAGTAGTGTGGCAGTTTTTGCAACAGTTGTTTTGAAAACTTAACCTTACTGTCCCGATTCATCCCTCTGTCCCAGGGCTCAATCCTGATGGCCCTGACCTCTGCCCCGAGATGCTGAAAAACAAAGCTGAATGACAAAAAAGAGCCGCTCAGGGCGACTCTTAAGGTTGCTGCGAGGTCACGCCCACAGCGATCGATGGACTCAACTTGTCTAAAACAAGCTGCTTAGAACAAACCCAGCCAGTGTAGAAATCCTTGACCGGTCACCAGCTCAACGATGGTGGCGCTGAGGAAGCCAATCATGGCCAGACGACCATTCCAGAGTTCTGCACTGGGATTAGCGCCAAAGTCAAATTTGGTGCCGTATTCGCCGTAAGGGCGTTCAAACTGATTGTTAGGAACGTTGTTTTGGGGGTTAGCCATGGATATAAAAAGTAATAACGGCTGCGTTCACCAGATCAAACATGCTGGCTGTACAAACGCTGTGATTCAAAGCTAACGCTCCAGGCCCAAGGC
>PYEQ01000452.1 GCA_003017785.1 filamentous cyanobacterium CCP5
AAGGGAATGAGCTTTCATCTTTCATTGCTGGTTTTCCTGATTGCCAACTATAGTCCATACTTTTGCAAACCGCTATAAGTTCATCCAGAAGATCCTCAAACTTGGCAAAATTCCTGCCCTGCTGTCGGAGCATTACCTTATTTTTCGCAAAATCGAGGGCACTATACATAAGCAAAATTATGCACTTGTACCGCTTTTCCTTGAACTCCTGTTTCTGCAAAAGTGCCGTATTTCGACGTTCCCATAAAATACGAAAGTAGGTTCCTAAAATACCACCAACTCCGAGGAGACCAATGGCAGCGATAGCATTCTCAATCGTCATATTTTAGCTACCGTGAAAAACTATGCTCAAAGAACAATACCAATGGAGGGCAGGCTAACTATGTATTAAGCGTCAGATCTGATAGTTAAGCTCCTACATACCCCGTATTATCCGTCAGATCTGCGGGATAATACTGCTCCTTAAGGAATTAATTGGCACATCTGCTCGGTAAAGCCGGGTTTCCAGGGTATTATCTAGCAGATTTGATGGTTAATCTTGGTATTCAGGGGTGTTATCCAGCAGCTTTGACGGATAAGCCCTCCATTCCGGGGATTATCCAGCAGCCACCTATGTCATCACTCCAACACCCTCGCCTGCTTGACCAGGTCAGAGAAGCGATTCGTCTCACAGCCATCAATCCCCTAATTGAATGCGAGTTGACTCTGTTGCGAGTTACAAATGCTCCATCGCGAATCACAAATGTCCGTCACGAGTTGCAAAACCTTGGTCGCAAGTTACAAAACCTTTGTGGCGAATTGCAAATGCTTTGTTGCAAGTCGCAAAACCTTTATCGCGAATCTTACTCAGTCGCCGTGTCCCGAGGATTAAGGCCCTGCGACCACGTTACTGGACCGTGCTGGCCCCCCGGCAGGCCGCTTCCCACACGGGTAGGTCTTCAGGCCGATCCACATCGGGTAGGGAATCGAGCAAAGATACCGAGAGGTCGTGGCGGGTGGCGATCGCCATGGTTTCTTCGAGTACGCAGCTCTGGCCCCAGCTGATCGACTCAAACAGTCGGGGCTGTGGAGCCTTCAGCCCCACCAGGTAGTAGCCCCCATCCTCCGCTGGTCCGAGGACGACATCGTGGCTGTCTAGCTGAGTCAGGGCTCGGGAAATGTGAGCTTCGCCAATGCCAGGACAGTCACTGCCCACCATCAGAATTCGCCGGTGTCCGGCGATAAATCCTTGCTCGAAGGCATGGTGTAGCCGCTGACCCAAATGGCCAGAACACTGGGGTATCAGACACACGCGATCGCCTAACCAGTGGACCATCTGATCGAGGCTCCCGCCAGCGAAATGGACTTCTAGCCCCAGCTGGCAGCTATGGCGGAGTCGCTGAAACCGGGCCACCAGATATTCTGTCATCTGCCGCTGGATCTGAGCCGCCCCTTCGTCCCCCAGGGCAGGTATCAGGCGGGTCTTGGTCCGTCCAGCTTCGGGAAAGCGAGTCATTAGAAACAGCCCGGCGACGGTGGGACGGTTGACGGTGGCTGTGGGGGCAATAACAGTGACCATGGGCAGGAATAAATGTCTTTTTACAGAGTAAAGTTTTCTAAAGTCAACTCTCCATCGGCAGCGGGGCTGATTTTTTGGATGGATCGTCTAGAAGCCTCCCGATCTGACCAAAATTGCGGCTGGCCTAAGGGCCGTCCCCCAGTCCTGATCAGTCTGGTACAGTGTTGAGTGCTCTATATACGATTCGTCACCGCCCGTGGTTGCCGCCAACGACATTTATTTCCTGCGGAATATCTGGTACCACGCCATGGCCAGCCAGGATCTCAAGCCCGGCCAGATGGTGTCCAAACTGCTGCTCAACGAGCCGATTCTGTTTGGCCGCACCCGCAGCGGCAAAGCCTTTGCCATCCGCGACATCTGCCCCCACCGGGCGGTGCCCCTAAGCTGCGGCTGGTTCAACGGCGAAGATGTGCAGTGCTGCTACCACGGCTGGCGATTTGATCCGGCGGGCAAGTGCGTTGAAATTCCGTCCCTGATGGACGATCAGGAGATGGAGCTGGGTCGTTTCGATGTGCGGGCCTACGACACTAAAGAAGTCCAGGGGAATATCTGGATTTACATGGCTGAGGATGAACGCCAGTCCGTGCCGCCCCGCTTCGACGTACCCAGAGTGCCGGGCTTCGACGATGACGCCCAGCCGGTGGTCAGCTATACCATGCGGTTTCCCTGCTACCTGGATCACGCCGTGGTGGGGCTGATGGATCCGGCCCATTCCCCCTTTGTGCATCGCTCCTGGTGGTGGCGGGGGGCCAAGCTCAATCCGGAAATCAAGTGGTTTGATCCGTCTCCCTATGGTTTCACCATGCGCAGGCACACCATGGCCAACATGGGCCGGGGCTACTGGCTGATTGGCGGCGTACCCGATAACGAAATTCGATTTTCACTGCCTGCCGTTCGCACGGAAGAAACCGTGACAAAAAAATATCGGGTCACCAACCTCACCACCGTCACTCCCCTCAGCGACGATCAAACCGACGTGACGTTTCAGCTGTTCTGGAATATTCCGTGGGGCTTTTTGCTCAAGCCCATCACGCCGACCCTGATTAACGCGTTTCTCGGCCAGGACCGGGACGTGGTGATCAAGCAGCAAGAGGGCCTGAAGCACGAATCGGTCTTGCGGCTGATTAAAGACTCCGACACCCCGGCCCGCTGGTACTACCAACTCAAGAAAGAATACGCGCGATCGCAGCAGGAAAACCGGGAATTCGTCTCCCCCGTGAAAACCCAGCAGCTGAAGTGGATGGCCTAGGGGGCGTTAGGGGCTCTGGCCTGAGTGAGGGGTTAGGAGTGAGGGGTCAGGGCGGTTGTTTCGGTAGCAAAGATCTGGGCGTCGTTTTGGAAGGCTTTGAACTCCAGGGGGTTGCCGCTGGGGTCGCGGACAAACAGAGTGGCCTGTTCGCCGGGCTCACCCACGAAGCGAATATAGGGTTCAATCAGAAACTCGACTTCGTACTGGCGCAGCCGGTCTGCGAGGCTCTGCCATTCTGCCAGGGTGAGGATCACTCCCCAGTGGCTGACCGGCACCCGATGACCGTCGACCGGATTCGTTGGCTCTGGTTGGGAGCTGGTTGCCGTTAAATGGGCGGTGATCTGATGGCCAAACAGATTAAAGTCAATCCAGCGATCGCTGGTGCGACCGACAGAGCAGCCGATCACCTGCTCGTAGAAGTGGCGAGTAGTGGTTAAATCTCTGACCGGGAAGGCAACGTGGAAAGGGCGTAGTTGGGACATAATCAAATCGGCAAAAATGACGTTAAGCATCCTTCAGCCTATTATCCCGAAACCAGCCTGCATGGATATCCTGAGTTGATGGGAGATAGCAACGGAGGTTGAGAATCTATATTCTGAGGTTCTATCCGAAATGGCTTTCTCTAATGGTGAGGTGATAGCTGAGCAAACGGTTGTCTGTCCATAACCTTTGGGGTCGAATAGCCCCTATCTAAACCCAGTCTTAACCACTGACAGTCAACTATTGATTGAGTCCTTCCTTTGTCCCAGGAGCCGGTTTTGATGATGATTCCTTCTAAGCCCGTTACCCCTACCGCCGCCGATATTGACCAAGCCAAGGCGACGATCGCGGCCCATATTCGATCCATCGAGACCCATCCTGATAGCCGTCAGGGGGCCTATCCCTACTATTTATTTCACCAGCCGGGCCAGCCCATTCTCGGCACGGTAATGGTGTTCCATGGGTTTAGTGCCAAGCCCCATCAGATGTGGCGACTGGCAGACTATCTATTTCAAAACGGCTTCAACGTCTACCAGTGCAACCTGGCCGGCCATGCCCTGACCCATCCCGCCGTCAACTGGCCGCAGATAGACCTCAAACCGGAGTATGCCGATCCCCTCAAGGCCAAGGCCAAGGAAGATCCGATAATTCGCAACTTTATTCAGAATTTCAGCGAAACCCAGGCAAGCCCGGGATTTCTCCAGCAGGCGGCGCTGGTGCGGCGGCTATTCTTCATCGAACCGCGCATTTTCGATATTGTCAAAGCGGTGCAGCGACCAGATGACCCCGATTTTGATCGCTACTACACCTCCTCCCACATGGACTATCTGACCTATGCCCGCGATCGCCTCAGCGAGCTGGGGTCGATGCCCGGCCCGATCTACACCGTTGGGCTTTCTGTGGGGGGAGCGGTGGCCCTGGGCTTGGCGGCTGATCAGCCGAATCGGATTGAGGGGGTTGTGGCCTATGCGCCGATGCTAGAAACCTACGGGGAAGATCGCCGT
>PYEQ01000453.1 GCA_003017785.1 filamentous cyanobacterium CCP5
GACTTGAACCCTTTAAGAATCACGTCGCGGGTAGGAGACCACAGCAGGGTAAAGGCCGCGGCCAGGGCGATCGCAAACCCCACGCTGATAATCCACGTTACCCGCCGTACCTCAGAGTCATGTAAAAACTGCCCGTAGCTGAGATAGGCCAGGGTGAGAATACTCCAGGAAAGCCACGGATTTCGCATCGATCCGGTTCAAACGTGCTTTATAGATTAGTGGAAATCGCCTGCACTGGACAGGTGGGAATGCACTGTTCGCAAACGATGCAGCGGGAGCGACTAAACACCAGCTGAAAGGACTCGGGATTGAGGCTGAGGGCTTCGGTGGGGCAAACCCCAGTGCACAGACCACAGTGGACGCAGAGATCTTCGTCAATGACAATTTCGCCGCTAGCTAGGGAAACTTTAATGCCCTGGGCGTCGAGCCAGTCGATCGCCTCATTCAGCTGATCAATATCCCCAGAGAGCTCTACCACCAGAGTGCCGACCTGATTCGGAGTCACCTGGGCCCGAATAATATTGGCCGCTACATTAAAATCCTTCGCCAGACGATAGGTGATGGGCATGTGCACCGTCTGCTGGGGAAAGGTCAGCTTCACCCGTTTCTTCATGGCCGTGCCTCCTGGTCGGGTTGGCTAGACTAAGTTCGCTAAACTGAGGAAACAGCCCGTTTTCAGCCCCCTGTCGCGATCTGGCTGAATCGGTATTGGGCCTTTAGCTGTCCTACGTTGTTAACGGTTCCCATTGTCTCTCTATGTCTGAAAAACCGCCACAGCCCGAATCCACTTCCACCGTCCCCATGGGCGCCCGGTTGCGCAATCTGCTGGTAGCGTCTGCCGCAGTTACCCTAGCGGTAGCCGTCTTCCTCGGATTTCAAGTCCAGTCGCCGACGGCTTCCCTATCCGCCCTGGCCGCCGAATCCACCCCCTTAGATCAGGCCTTGGCTAACTCTCAGCCCACCCTGATTGAGTTTTATGCCAACTGGTGCACCTCTTGCCAGGCAATGGCCCCGGATATGGATAGCCTTCGCGCTGACTACAGCGATCGCGTCAATTTTGTCATGCTCAACGTCGATAACCGCAAGTGGCTGCCAGAAATGCTGCAGTATCGGGTCGACGGCATTCCTCATTTTGTCTATCTCGACGGCGAGGGCCAGCCGATTTCAAGCGCCATTGGCGAACAGCCCCGGCTGATTCTGGCAGAAAACCTGGAGGCCCTGATTGATCAACAGCCTCTGCCTCATCAGCAGGCATTTGGCCGCTCTTCTGAGCTGGAAGAACAAGACGTACTAACCACTGGTGGGGCTAGCAGCGATCCCCGCAGCCATGGAGCTCAGGTCCAGTAGTGGGCCATAGCCTGGTTCTAGATGGTGCCAAAGGGGGCTAAGATAAGGCGAAGTTTGGGCAATCAATCCTTTCCTCCTCTGCTCGAGCCCCTGATCGACACCATCCGTCCGGTTCACCTTTTCCAGTTGTCATAGCGGATCGTCATGGATTTCACTACCGTTGAGCCCGGTAAGCTATCGCTGATTGCCAGCGGCTTTGATGCCCGCCCCATGAGCTTTGTGCAAGCCGGTCAGCGCCTGGGATATGAGCCCGCCGTCGCTCAGGTGGTGTGCGATCGCCTTGGCCTTGAGCCCAGCTGGACGAACCTGCCCATCGAAGACTTTTATACTGCCCTTAGCAGCGGTGAATATGACGCCATCTGGTTTAACCAAACCATCACCCAGGAACGGCGGGCCTGGGCCGACTTTACCCGTCCCTATGGTCGTTTTGACGATGCCGTGCTCACCCTAGAAGAATCGGGGATTCATGGGCCCGAGGACATCGCCGATAAGCGGTTGGCGGTAGTCGAGGGGAGCATCAGCACCCTGCAGCTAGAAAATTTGCCCCAGGCTGAGGTGATTCAGTTTCCCGGGGGCAATCAGGTGCTCCCCGACCTGTTAGACGCCCTCAAGCAGGGCAGCATCCATGCAATTCTTGGCAATGCCCTAATGCTGATGGCGATGGAAGCTGAAGATTCTAGTTTTCGGGTGGCTTTTCAAATGCCCACCCAGCATCCCTTTGGAGTGGGCGTCTTGCCGGGCAATCGAGAACTCCTAGACGCCTTGAACGATAGCCTAAACTACCTGATTGTGGATGGTACCCTGGCCAAGCTGTGGGGCAAGTGGATTCCCTATCGTCCGTTTCCGTTTTAGGGTTTACCCATGGTTTACCCCCATCAGACCGATCAGGGCAACGACTCAGTCAGGCTAAGACCCACCCAGCTGGCCGATTTAGACTACGTGCTCAAGGCGGAGAACGCCCCCGAAAACGCCGTCTATATTCGTCAGTGGAGCCGCGATCGCCATCAGGAGGTCATCGATGACGCCGATGAAGCCCATTTCATCCTCGACGCTGGCGGCCAGCCCGTAGGCTACGTCATTCTCCAGGATCTCTTGAATCCAGATCAGTCCGTCATGCTGAGACGACTGGTGATCACTGAAAAGGGTAAGGGCTATGGTCAGCAAGCCCTCGCCCTGATTTTCCAGCAGGTGTTTGAGCGCCACGGAGCTCACCGCCTCTGGCTCGATGTCAAACGTGACAATGACCGAGCCAAGTATCTCTACAGCAAGGTTGGCTTTGTCTACGAAGGCTGCCTCAGAGAATCCCTCAAAACCGCTACCGGCTTTGACTCCATGGAAATCATGTCGATTCTGCAGCGGGAATACAGACAGCGCCAGCAGCCCTAGGAAAAACCTCTATAAGTCGGCCTGCGCTAGTCCGTTGGCACTCGCTGCGCTTCAGGGGCAGGTTGGTTAAAGCCTTGCAAAAGACCCCAAGTAATGCGCACAAACACTACCGACAGAGCAACAATGCCCATCAACGTCAACATGGCAAAAGGAGCCTGCCAGGTGACGAGCAGTAGGCTAAAAATCAGCAAAAAGATCAGTGTCTTATCCATCGGGAGTCCTCGCTATATGGGGCTCTCTAACTGCATCCTAAACAAGAATTCCCCGCCGCGGGGAGTTTACTTAGGAATACTTGAATTTTGCGGGCTGATTAGTAATATTCCGTTGCAATAGCAACAGGATCAATACTAACCCAGGACAGAAGCTGCCTGAATCAGGGAAAACCGCAAATTTCTGTAGGAAACCACCACCTAAAAATCGACCATAAATTCCATCCATTAATGTATATAAACAGAAAGTCAAGCTGAGCAAAAACTCCTGCAGGATTGCGCTTTGTGTACATTTAGCTTGTATGCAAGAAAAAATGCCAGAAGCGTAACTTTTGTTACTGTTTTCTCAGGCTTCTCAGGAACCTCTTAACCTTCTCTTATCTTGAAGTCATGGGGATCTCAGGCAGTTCAGTGACTGTAGAAACTAGGTTGATTGATTCCCTTCAAAGGAGCCATGTGATGAAACGCTTCACTAGTTCAGTTTTAACTGCTGTTTTAACCATTGCTGCGATCGCCCCAGCAGCTCTAGCCGCCCCAAAATTCGATGAGCTACGGCGCGCAAATCTAGAGCAAAAGCAAGCGGATGATAAGCCAGATTTTGATGAGCTACGCCGCGAAAATCTGGACCAAAAGGAAGAGCATAAGCCGAGTTTCGACGAGCTACGGCGCGCAAATCTAGAGCAAAAGCAAGCGGATGATAAGCCGGATTTTGATGAGCTACGCCGTGAGAATCTGGACCAAAAGGAAGAGCATAAGCCAAGTTTCGACGAGCTACGCCGTCAAAACCTAGACCAGAAGGCAATGAGTTGATCAAGGTTGTTTTGAGTGTGAAGGCCAAAAGGGCGCACATAGTAGTGCGCCCTTTGTCTGAGTGAAGCTGAGTTGAATGGATAGGGATCTAACCGGCTGACTGCTTGACACACAGCAACAGCCCAAACCACTCGCGATCGTCCGTGAATGCCCTTAAAACACCAAGGTCGTGACGGCCCAGTTGATTCCCCATTTCGTGCAGATCAAACTTGCGGGAAATCTCACTGTGCAGCCGTTCTCCCGCCTCAAAACGGGTAGTCAGCTCAAGCGCCTTGAGGGCTATCTGTTGAGCCACCAGGCTTTCAATATAGATTTCGATTTGGTGGGCGCCTTGGTTGTAAAAAGCAACGTGGCGAAACTGATAGGGCTTAAAATCTCCCTGAAACCGCCAGTTGAGATGATGCAGCATGTTGAGGTTAAAGGCCGCGGTCACTCCCTGGGAGTCATTGTAGGCGGCCTCTAAAATGGCGGTTTCTTTTTGCAGATCAATCCCTAGCAGAAAATAGTCTCCAGGAGATAGCGCGGCGCTGACC
>PYEQ01000454.1 GCA_003017785.1 filamentous cyanobacterium CCP5
CCGTTCTGCCTATGAGTTTGTCGACTTTCTAGAGCGCAGCGGTCAGAAAATCTGGCAGGTGCTGCCCCTGGGGCCAACGGGCTACGAGCATTCCCCCTACACGATGAACTTCAGCGCCTTTGCGGGCAACCCGCTGCTGATTAGCCTGGAGCAGCTCGCCAAAGAGGGCCTGCTAGAAGCCGATCGCCTCGACCCCCTGCCCGACGGCCAGGACCCGGAGCGGGTGGACTTCGATCGCGTTATTCCCCACAAGACCCAGTACCTGCGGCAGGCGTTTGAGAAATTTCAGCCCAGTCCAGACTTTGACCAGTTCTGTACCGAGCAGGCGGCCTGGCTGGACGACTACGTGCTGTTTATGGCGCTGCTGGAGGCCAACGACGGCAGGGAGTGGAATGAATGGGATCGGGCGATCGCTACCCGCAATCCCCAGGCCCTAGAAACTGCCAAAACCCAGCTCAAGGACGCCATTGCCTACCACCGCTTTGTGCAGTTCAAGTTCTTTGAGCAGTGGAAAGCCATCCGGGCCTATGCCAACCAGCGGGGCATTCAGATCGTCGGGGACATCTCTATATATGTCTGCTACAACAGCGCCGACGTGTGGGCCGACCCCAAGTGCTTCAAGCTCGACCCCGAAAGCCTCAAGCCGACCTATATTGCGGGCGTACCCCCCGACTACTTCAGCGCCACCGGCCAGCTCTGGGGCAACCCGGTCTACGACTGGGACTACCTGCAAAACACCGACTTCGACTGGTGGGTAAAGCGCTTCCAGGCCACTCTGGAATACGTGGACATTGTCCGCATCGACCATTTCCGCGCCTTCGAAGCCTACTGGCAGGTGCCCGGCAGCGAAACCAATGCCATCAAAGGAGAATGGGTGAAAGCCCCCGGTTACGAGTTTTTTGAAGCCCTGGGTCGCCGCATCGGCAGCCTGCCGGTACTGGCGGAAGATTTGGGCGTGATTACCCCCGAAGTGGACGCCCTGCGGGATCACTTCCAGTTTCCAGGCATGCGCATTTTGCTGTTTGCCTTTGGGGAAGCCGACCAGAATCCCTATCTGCCCCACCGCTACATCCACAACTGCGCCGTTTACGTGGGCACCCACGACAACGACACCGCTTTGGGCTGGTGGCAGCGGGCTAGCACCCATGAAAAGGAGCATTTAGCGAAATACCTGGGCCTCAGCTCCCCCGACGACATCCAGGAAATCCACTGGACCCTGCTGCGGCTGGCCTTTAGCTCCGTGGCGGATCTGGCGATCGCTCAGCTCCAGGACATCCTCGGCCTCGGCAACAGCGCCCGGATGAATGACCCCAGTACTCCAGTCGGCAACTGGCGCTGGCGCTACACCAGCTCTGAATGGCTGACGGGCGAGGTGGGCGATCGCCTGCGGGAACTCACCCAGCTTTACAGCCGTTGAGCCATCCATCATCCATGCTTGAAACCTGCGTAATTTCTGGCCGAAGATTAATCCACCATGCGAATAATGTCCTGTAAGCGAAACCAGTTGTAGCGGCGAACTCCCCACGGTAGCAGTACCAGCAGGATGACAAACGCCGTAGACAGGGCAATTCCTAGAGGCAGTCCGATAGTCAATGGCTGGCCCATGTAGGTCAGCAGCAGCGTCGAGGGAATCATTCCCAGCAAGGTTGAGCTGGCATAAATCGGCAGGGAAAGGTTGGCCAGCCCTGCCGGCGTCAGCGGGTTCACGTCCGCCTGCTGGGCAGCCCCTCCATAGACCAGCAGCGACAGCCCCAGTACGCCGAGGGCGACTAGATTTTGTCGTTGCCACAGGTGTCGCCAGGGCCGCCGCCAGTTTCGAGACATTGCGCTGGCTGCATCTCTAAAGTCCCCATCATGCCCCGGTCTTCGTGGTCTAAGACATGGCAATGATAGACGGTTTTACCAGGGTAGTCGCGGAAGGGAATGCGAATGCGCACGTTCTCGCCAGGACTCACCGAAACCACATCTCTCCACGCGCCATAGGCCTCCGGCTGGCCGTTGCGGCTAATCACCTGAAACTTGTTGGTGTGAACGTGAAACGGATGGGTCATCGTGCCCGTATTGATGATTTCCCAATCTTCGACGGTATCGAGCTGCACCTGGGTATCGATACGACCATGGGCAAAGGCTTTGCCATTAATCAAAAACACCATGCCCATGCCACCGCCCATGCCGTGGTTAAGGGTGAACTGGCGGGTGGTTTGAGGGGCGGGCAGGGGTTCAACGGTGATCAGTTGATTGGGTAGCGGCAGCGCATCGGTTGTGCCGCTGTAGGTGAGGGTGGCCACGGTTTCGGTGGAGTGGCGATTTTGTATCCCCCCCCTCGCGCCGCCGCCCATCATGCCGCCACCCATTCTGCCACCGCCCATCATGCCCTGGGCCGGGTTAAAGGGCTGGTTGAGTAAGCGATATTGACCGGGTTCGCGATCGCCCTTCACCAGAACCTCAACCCGTTCGCCGGGAGCTAGCACTAAGTCATTGAGTTCGATGAGAGCAGAAATCGCCCCGCCATCCGTGGCGATCAGGTACAGTGGATGCTCCTCCAGGGACAGCCAGAAGAACCGCGATGTGCACGCATTCAGCAACCGCAGCCGCAGCAGTCCGCCTCGGGGGATTTCCAGGGAGGGATTGAACTGGCCGTTGGCCGTGAGCAAATCACCGATGCGTCCGGTCATCTGGGCCATGTGGCCGGGGTTGGGAATATTGCCGTGGCGATCGAGGGCAAAGTCTTTGAGCACGAGAAATTCTTCCTGGGCGGCCTGAAGTTCAGGAATCTCGTCCAGTTCGCCCCGCACCACAAACAGTCCGGCGAGGCCACCAAAGAGCTGTTCTGCCACCAGCCCGTGGTAGTGGGGGTGATACCAGAAGGTACCCGCCGGATGGTTCTGAGGAATCTGGAACTCGTAGGTGTGGCTTTCGCCAGGCAGAATTTCCAGAAAAACGTTGTCCCCAGCACCGGTAGGGGGAATGTGGAGGCCGTGGTAGTGGAGATTGGTGGGCTGGTTTAACCGATTGGTGAAGCGAATCTGAACCCTGTCGCCGGGTTTAGCCTCCAGCCGAGGGCCGGGAACTTGACCGTTATAGGTGAGCAGGTTGGCATTGCGGTTACCCAGCTTCACCCGTTGAGCCTCTGCCGCCAAATCGAAGCTGAGTAATCCGCCTGCACTGCTGTGTACCGGAGCCTGCGCTAACCCTGGGCCTGGCGCAGACGATTGCGAAGATCCTCTAGAGCATTGAGAGAGCAACACGGCTCCTACCGTTCCGAGGCTTAACCCCAGAAAGTCTCTTCGCCTTATGGTTGTCATAACGGTGATACACGGATACGGGCATTGAATCAAGGGGGAGGCGCTTATGGCATCAAGCCAATTGAGCCGTCGTGGCTGGGCTTGCGTCGCTCATGGGATCCGCGAATGGATTCACGCCGCTGCATCCCCAGCCGCGCATCATGCCACCGCGCCCCATCATGCCGCCCATCAGCAATACGCCAACGAGCAGGGTAACAACGATACCGGCTGCAAACCCAACCGCACCAGATGCTACAACTTTGGCATCCATGGTTAAACCTCCTGAATCATGCTTCCAAAAGACCTGTTGGGGTCTGAGGGTTGATACTGCGATCGTAGAATCTCTAGCAGACTGTAGGGTCAAGGGGCGATATGAAACGCAACAGTGCGATCGCCTATTTCCCACCAGTAAAAAACCCCTATGAAATCGGCAGGGCCACGGTTCAGCAGCCCATGGGCGATCGCCCCCATCACCGCTGGGTTCAAAGGTTCAGCAGCACCACCGAGTAAGCTGCTGCCCCGGCAGCAAACAGGCCAAAATTGCTCTCCTGTTCAGCCGGGAGTTCTTCCTTGAGGACATTGAGGATAATGCCGCCTGCCATCAGGGCCCAGATGGCGGCGATCGCCCCGGCATTCACCTGAATCGCTTGCCCCAGGACCCAGCCAAACACAATTGCCCCGGCCAGCAGCCAGCGACCGACCCGGTCATAGGCCTGCTTGTGGTGTTCTCGCAGGCCCACATCGTTGACGACAAAGTGGAGAGCCAAGGCCACAAATAGGGGCAGGCAGGCGGCCAGGCCATGGTTTTCTGACTCCCGCAGCAGGTAGCCCAAGATGCCGTTGTAGATGGCAAAGGAGCCGATGTGTAGCCAGAAGATGCCCAGCTGAGTGCGGTCTTCTCCCTGGGTTTTGTGGTGGTGAGCCCGCGATCGCAGGGCCAGCTTTTCGAGGCCGTAGAAAATCGCCAGCCCCAACAGCGCCAGGAGATAGAC
>PYEQ01000455.1 GCA_003017785.1 filamentous cyanobacterium CCP5
ACTCTGGGCCTGAGCTTTGGCACTGGAAGCGCTATCACCGGATTGGCTATCGCCCTCTGGCTGCGACCGACCCTGCGATCGCTGCGCCAGGCGGTACAAAACCTAGGCCATGAGTCGGTGTCTTCGCGGCGATCGCCTACCTTGGGCCTGGGGGAAATGGGCCCCCTCGCCAAGCAAATCGATCAGCTCAATTCAGTTCTCCAAACCTCTAAGGCCCAAATGAGCGACGTGCTAGACAATGCCTTTGGCAGTCTAGTGCAGCTGCGTCTTTACGAAGACAATACCTGGACCTATGAGTTCTGGTCGGCGGGAGCCCAATCGGTGTTTGGCTACTCCCCGGAAGCGTTTTTGACGGAACCAGATCTGTGGCGATCGCGCGTCCACCCAGACGATCTGCCCATTGTCACCCAGGCCGCCGAAGAATTGCGCCACACTGGCCAAGCGTACAAAGAATATCGGTTTCATCCCCCAGATGGATCCGTCCGCTGGATTGCCAGCTGGAGCAAAGGTCGCTGGGACGACCCCTGCGGTTGCTGGCGGGTCACCATTACCGATGTCGACATCAGCGATCTCAAGCGGCTTGAAGCTGACCTTCAGGCATCGCAAGAGCGACTCCGCGACATTCTTAACAATGCCCGTGCCTGCATTGTCCGCTACCGGATTGACCTAGAAAAGCGGGTTTGGCGCTACGACTTCTGGTCCACCGGGGCTGAATTTGTGTTTGGTTTCACGGCCGAAGAGTTCATGGCCGATAATCAGCTTTGGTTCTCTCGTATTCCGCCAGAGGACATCGAGTCTGCGATTCAACCTTCCTGGCAGGAAATTGCCCGGGGACAACCCTATGAGCGAGAATATCGCTTTCGTCATAAGGATGGCTCCCTGCGCTGGATTAGCAGTGCTGGCGATACCCGCTGGGATGCAGCCGATCAGTGCTGGGTCGTAACCGTTGTTGATACAGATACCAGTGAACGTCGAGCCCTGGCCGAATCCCTGCGGTATTCTCAAAACCAGCTCAGTGATATTCTCGATAGCGCCACCATGGCGGTGGCCCGTCTGCGGCTGACGTCGGCTCAGGAATGGCACTATGACTATTTCTCTGCTGGCCACCAGCGGGTATTTGGGTATGCCCCAGCTGACTTGATTGCTGATCCCCACCTGTGGTTATCGCGACTCGCCCAGGACGAAACCGGTCGTCAGCGATTTGACTGCCTGCTGGCGGGGCTGCTGCGGGGAGAAGAGCAATTTGTCGAGCTGCGGTTTCGCCATGCCAATGGCCCATGGCGCTGGATTGCTCAGCACTACACCTGCCGCTGGGATCCGGATGGCGACTGCTGGATGGTGATTTCTGTGAGTCAGGACATCACCGACCGTAAAACTGCCGAAGAAGAGCTGCGGCGGTTTGAGCGGGTGGTAGCCATGACCCGAGATGCGGTGGCCCTGGTGGATCGGCAGTATGTTTTTCAAATTGCCAATCAGACCTACCTGGAACGCTTTGGGGTTGATCGAGACACCTGTATCGGTGCGACCATTCCCGATCTGGTGGGGCAGGAGACCTTTGAGCGGATACGGCCTAACCTGGAGCGCTGTCTAGCCGGAGAAACAGTCCGGTTTGAGCTGTGGTACGACTATCCCGCCGCTGGCCGCCAGTATATCAGTGCGACCTATTCTCCCTATCAGGCCGTAGATGGCTCCATAGAGGGGGTGGTTGCCAGTTTTCACCTGCTCACGGACCTGAAGCTGGCGGAGGAAGCCCTTCGGGACAGCGAAACCCGATTTAGGGCCCTGGCCGCTAACCTGCCTGGCATTCTCTATCGCTATGTGCGCTATGGCGATGGCCGCGATCGCTTCACCTACATGAGCCCTGGCAGTCAGGTGCTCTACGGCCTGGAACCAGAGGCGATCATGGCAGATGCTGGTTTGCTCTGGCAGGCCGTTTATCCCGACGATGTCAGCTCAATTGCCAAGTCCGTAGAGGATTCCGCTCAGAATCTGACCCCCTGGCAGTGGGAAGGGCGAATCATCCACAGCTCCGGGGAGGTGAAATGGATTCAGGGGCGGGGCCGGCCCCAGCGCTACTCCGACGGCACAATTGTCTGGGACGGACTGCTAATTGACATCAGTGAAAGAAAACGCCATGAAGCCGAACGCAAGCAGGCGGAGTCCATGCTCCAGGCGGAACGCAACCTGCTAGCGGAAGTAATGAACACCAGCGTCGCCGCAATTGTTGTGTTCAATCCTGAGGCCCAGATTATCTACGCGAACAACTACGCGGAACAGCTGTTGGGGCTGATCAAGTCCGATCCAGACCAGGGCAGCTACGATGACCCGGTTTGGCAGCCATTGACGGTCGATGACGCTGCTTTATCGCCAGAAAATCAGCCCTTCTGGCAGGTATTGACGACTGGAGGGCCGGTTTATGACGTGCGCCACGCGATCGCCTGGCCGGATGGAAAGCGGCAGATTCTGTCGGTCAATGGCGCCCCGGTGAAAGTCGGTCAGGCGATCACCCGGCTGGTGTTTACCCTGAGCGATATTACTGACCAGCTAGCCGCCGAAATTGCCCTGCGCCGCAGCCAGGAGCGCTATCGCCTGGTGGCTGAAAACATGAGCGATCTGGTCTGTCTGCATCAGCCTGATGGCACCTACCTCTATGTCACCCCCTCCTGTAAGTCCCTGCTGGGCTACGACCCTGAGGATCTGATTGGCCACAATCTCTATGAATTTTTTCACCCGGAGGACTGCGATCGGATTTCTCAAAACAGCCAGATCCTCAACGCCACCGACATCGTCGCGCCGATCGTCTATCGCATGCGCCACCGGGAAGGATACTACGTCTGGCTAGAGACCTTGTCGAAGGGGATTGTCGATCCCAACGGGCAGATCGTTCAATTGCAAACTACCTCCCGCAATATTTCTGAAAAGGTGGAAATTCAGCAGCGGCTGGAGCATGATGCCATCCACGATAGCCTGACCGGCTTGCCCAATCGCAGCCTGCTGATGGAGCGGCTGGATTTGGCGATCGAGCGCTTTCACCGACACCCTGAGTTTGGGTTTGCGGTGCTGTTTTTAGATCTCGATCGCTTCAAAATGATCAACGACAGCCTCGGCCATCCGGTGGGGGATGATTTGCTCGTGGCCATGGCTCAGCTGCTCACGGCTCAGCTTCGATCCATCGATCTGGCGGCCCGCCTGGGGGGAGATGAATTTGTGCTGCTTCTAGAAGACGTCACCGATGCCCAGGAGGTTGTCCAGGTGGCTGAGCGTATCCTCAAGGCGCTGCAATATCCCTTTGCCCTCGGCCATCGGGAGGTGTTTATTTCCACCAGCATCGGCATTGCCCTGGGGGCGGTCCACTACCAGGCGGGGACCGAAATCTTGCGAGATGCCGACATTGCTATGTACCGGGCTAAACAGGACGGCAAAGCCCGGTATGCCATTTTCGATCCCACCATGCACGACCAGGTGCTCAGGGCGATGCAGCTGGAAAATGCCCTGCGCAAAGCCATTGACAATGGCGAGTTTCGCCTCCACTACCAGCCGATCGTCTGCCTTAACACCGGACAGCTACAGGGCTTTGAAGGGCTGATTCGCTGGCAGCACCCCAGCCAGGGGCTGTTGTCGCCGATGCATTTTATTCCCATCGCCGAAGAAACCGGGCTGATCGTGGCTATGGGCCAGTGGATTTTGCGCCGGGCCTGTGAACAGCTGAGGCGGTGGCAGGGGCGCTATCCCTCAGCGCGATCGCTCAGCGTGAATGTCAACCTCTCCGCCCGCCAGCTCAAAGACCCCCTATTTACCGAAATCCTTGACCAGATCCTGGTGGAGACTGGCCTCAGTCCCAGCTGCCTCCAGCTAGAGGTGACCGAGAGCGTCTTGATCGAAGACGTTGATTTAATGCTGGCCAACCTGAACGCCATTCGGGCCCGGGGCATTCAACTCAGCATTGATGATTTTGGTACTGGCTACTCGTCTTTGAGCTACCTGCACCGCTTTCCTTTTACCTGCATCAAGGTTGACCGTGCCTTCGTCAATGACCTGGCTATCAACCCCGAAAGCACCAGCATCATTACCTCAATTTTGACCCTGGCCGATAGCCTGAACCTCTCAGTCGTCGCCGAGGGAGTCGAAACTGCCCAGGAACTTAGCTGCCTGCGCCAGCTCAAGTGCGAAATGGCCCAGGGATTTTATTTCAGTCAGCCATTACCCCCCGAGGCGGTGGAAGCCCTGCTGGCCCAGGACCAGCCGGTTTTTTCAGTAGAAACCTTTGAGG
>PYEQ01000456.1 GCA_003017785.1 filamentous cyanobacterium CCP5
CTTAGGATATCTCCTCGGCAACTTGGCTTCAGAACCATTTTGATTTTTTACAGCGAACCGTGAGTCGCTGACCTTAAAGTTGGAATACCTATGGCAGACTCTACCCTCCACGTAACCAAAGACGAGGAGTTAATTCGACAGCTCAGCCCTAGCGCCATTGATCAGATTCTGCTCTATTTAGCCTTTAGCGCGATGCGCAACGGTGGCCACCGCCATGGAGCTTTTCTGGATGCAGCGGCCACAGCAGCCAAGTGCGCCATCTACATGACCTACATCGAGCAGGGGGAAAACCTGCGCATGACGGGTCATCTGCACCATATCGAGCCCAAGCGGGTCAAAGTCATCGTTGAAGAAATGCGCCAGGCCCTAGCGGAGGGTAAACTGCTGAAGCTGCTGGGATCCCAGGAACCCCGCTATCTGATCCAGTTTCCCTATGTCTGGCTCAATCGCTATCCCTGGCAGCCAGGAAAGGGCAGGGTCTCCGGCACCAGCCTATCTGCCGATGAGAAGCAAGTCCTGACAGATCGTCTCCCGTCGGGATCCCCGGACGCCCAAATCATTAACTCGTTTCAGTTTCTAGAGCTGATTGAGTGCCTCCATGACAAAGCCCAGGAAGATCTGCCGGAAAATCGTCGTGCCCCTCTGAGTGAGGCGCTGTCAGAGCATATTCGGCGGCGGCTCATGTATTCAGGCACGGTGACTCGCATTGATGCGCCCTGGGGCATGTCGTTCTATGCCCTGACTCGGTCGTCCTATTCGCCGATGGACCCGGAAGAGCGCATGTACGCCATGATTGAGGACACGGCCCAGTATTTTCGGATGATGCGCGAATGGGCGGACCGGCAGCCTGGCACGATGCGAGTGCTCGAAGAACTCGATATTCTGCCGGAACGGCGAGAGGCCGCGCTGGCTGAGCTCGATGAGATTTTACGGATCTGGGCAGACAAGTACCACTGCAAGGGGGGAGAGACCACGCTGCTGCAAATGGTGGTGGGTCATCAGATCGGGGATCTGTAAATCAGCCGCCTGAGATCCGAAAATTGGGATCCGTGCGGCCAGGATGTGCCCGGCTTCGGGGGGACCTGTTTGAATCGGCGAGAAGACAACCGCTATGATGGGATGCTAGTCGTCACCGGCAGCAGGCTCCCGGTTTGTCTATAGCGCTCAAACTATAACGGTCAAGTTCAAACCGCTTCCCTCCAAGGCTAATGGGGCGATCGCCTCTTCCTCGACTCGATGAAAGAACTCCTCTATCTCGAAGTTCCGACCCCCAATACATCGGTAGTAAAATCTTGGCTGCGCAAGGATTTTACGCCCCTGGCGGGCCGTACCCTTGCTACCCCAGACGGGATTCGGATTGAGGGCCTCGATTCCAAGGCCAGCCCTTCCCAGGAAGGAGCCGGGACATCACCGAAACGCCAGCGTTCCGGCAAGGTTTTGCCCGCGGGTCTATCGGTGATTGTTTGGAATCTCCAGCGCACCACCTACCTCAAGGTGTTTAGCTGGTCCCCGCGGCCTACCCTGGCCGAAGAAGAAGGCTGCCAGCAGCTGTTGCGGGCCGTGCAGCAGCAGTTTCCGCCGCGCTATCCTGACCTACCTGCGATTGACCTATCCCATCAGACAATTTTCGAGGCCCTGACGCCGTTCTATCCAAAAACGGTTCAGTATTTTCAGCGCATGCCCAACGGGGCAGTGGACCTAGAGCGGGTCTATGTTTGGGAAAAGCGCTGGCGGGACAGCGTCCAGCCCACCCAGGCCCCAAAATCCGTGATCTTTCAGGCGGATCAACCCCAGGCTCCCCCCGATGGCAGCGACGCTCAGCCCTATGCTGATGCCCCGTATGACCTTGTGGTCCTCGGGGGGGCCCTGGGGGCTGTGCAGGCGGCGTTGATGGCACAGCGGGGTTATCGGGTCTTACTGGTCGAGCGCCTCCCGTTTGAGCGCATGCACCGGGCATGGAATATTGCCCATAGCGATCTGCAGGTACTGGTAGATCTGGGTCTCTTTACCGAGAAAGAGCTCGAATCGGTGGTAGGACGGCAGTACCTCGATGGGTTCAATAAATTTTTCGATGCCAATGTTCCCCCTCCCTGTCAGGCACCGGTACTGCACACCCCAACAGCCCTGGATGTGGCAGTCGATTCAGAGGCACTGTTAAAACACTGCGGCGATCGCCTGATCGCCGCCGGTAGTCACATTCAAGATCAAACAGAATTTCTCTGGGCCGAAATTGACGATGACGGCGTCGATATTTACGTGCAGCCCGCCAAGGCCGAACAGCCCCTGCAGATTCGCAGCCGCCTGCTGGTGGACGCCATGGGCACGGCCTCCCCAATCGAGTGGCAACTCAACGGAGGACGGGCCTTTGACAACATTTGTCCCTCGGTGGGAGCCTGTATCTCGGGCGGGTTTCCTGCGGGCAGTTGGGACATGAACTATGGAGATTTTCTCTCTACCTGCGGCGATATTGCTCGGGGCCGACAGCTGATTTGGAAGCTGCTGCCGGGGGCAGACAACGACCTGACCGTTTATTTATTTCACTATCACGAAATTCATCCTGACAGTCCGGGGTCGCTGCTCAACCTGTACGAAGATTTTTTCCACATTTTGCCGGAATATCGGCGCTGCAATTTAGACAAACTGACCTGGCGTAAGCCCACCTTCGGCTATATCCCAGGCCATTTCAAAGCCGGCTATCGACGGCAGGCCCGGTTTGATCGGCTCGTGACCCTAGGCGATGCAGCGACGCTACAGTCCCCCCTGATTTTCTCTGGATTTGGCAACCTGGTGCGGCGACTGCCGGGCCTCACCGCTTTGCTCGATACGGCGCTCAAACACGATCTCTGGCGCCATTGCCATCTCAAGCATATTCGGCAATTTCAGAGCAACCTGACCATTACCTGGCTGCTGTCAAAGGCCATGATGATCCCTACCTGGCAAACCCCAGCCCCCAGCCAGGTGAATACCATTTTGAATGCGATTTTTCGGGTTTTGAGCCAGGAGGAAACCGGCGTTGCCGAACGGTTTATCAAAGATCGCAGCACCTGGATGGAATTTAACCGGATTATCTCGAAGGCGGCCTACCAGAACCCACAGCTGCTGACCTGGCTTTGGGAAACCGCTGGCCCCCGGGATGTTTTTCGCTGGCTGATCACCTATGTGACGTTTACGGTGCAGTCCCTACTCGGATGGTCCCTAGGCTGGCTGCCAGGCTGGTTACGTCACCAGGGTGGCTGGATAGAGCAGCTGTTGCCCCGGGGATATTTCAGGCTGCTGGCCTGGGCCTATCGGCTGGAGGTCAACCAGCCCAAGCCGCCAGCCGGGCCCCAGCAAAAGCCCGCGATCGCGGGCAAAGCCTCAATTCCCCTGGCTTCCCCCACCTTGGTTAGAACGGCTTCTGAACCAGATCAGAGTTAGCTGGGGGGAAGCATCTGCTGATTTTCCAAGGTGCCTTCGGCCTGGTTCGCCGCCTGCCTGAGCTGATCAAGAGTTGATGCACTCGCAGAGCTCCAAAGTCCTCGCTGGTGGGCCTCTAGCAGTCGCTCAGCCATGTCTCGCAGGGCCCAGGGATTGCTGGTTTGGAGGAATGTCTGGGTCTCAGGAGCCAACACGTAGGCATCGGCAACCCCCTGGTACATGTGGTCAGCCACGCAGTGGGTGGTGGCATCGTAGGCAAACAGGTAGTCTACGGTGGCAGCCATCTCAAACGCCCCTTTGTAGCCGTGGCGCATCACCCCGGCGATCCATTTGGGGTTGACGACCCGCGATCGATATACCCGGGCAATTTCTGCAGCCAGGGAACGGATGCGGGGATTTTCGGGCTGGGCGTGATCGCCAAAGTACACCGCTGGCTGATGTTTTTGAGCTACGCGAACGGCGGCGGTCAGCCCCCCTTGGAACTGGTAGTAGTCGTCGGAGTCGAGCAGATCATGCTCCCGATTGTCCTGGTTGTGGAGCACGACTTGCAGCTGCTTCAACCGCTGTTCAAAGGCTTCGGGAGCAGCGTGGCCGACTCCGTCGTGGCCATAGGCGTAGCTGCTCCAGCTGGTGTAGGCCCGGGCCAGGTCGGCATCACTCTGCCAGTTTTGAGCATCGATCAGCCCCTGGAGGCCGGCTCCGTAGGCCCCAGGTTTAGATCCAAACACCCGAAAGCTGGCCCGACGGACGGCCTGATCAGCGGTGAGCCCCTGTTGTTGCCAATTCTGAGCTTCCTGACCAACAGCGGCGGCGAGGGGATTTTGATCCGGGGGTTCATTCAGAGCCGCGAC
>PYEQ01000457.1 GCA_003017785.1 filamentous cyanobacterium CCP5
CCGCCGATCCCTCTAACTTCGATCCTCGCCACTTCATGAAGCCCGCTATCAAGTACATGAAGCAGGTATGCCGCGATCGCTATGAAGCCTTTGGTACCGCTGGCAACGCTAGCAAGATCAAGCAGGCTGGTGTAGAAGTCTATGCGGCTAAGTATGCGTCCGGGGAACTCGATGCCAAGACCAAGACCGCTGCGGCTGTATAGCCCACGACCAACTACCGGGATGAGCTAGCTTAGCTGATTCTGAAGATGAATACTTTACAGGCGGAGGCTATTACAGTCTCCGCCTTTTGTTTGATCCCATCCGATGCCAAGATTGAGCTGATGGATACTTCAGTCTTAGAACAAAGCTTGGTAGAACGTATTGACTTCGCCCTCAATGCCCCGCTAATTCGCATCGGAGCCAATAGCCTGACCCTGGGTGCGATCGTCAAAATTCTAGGGGCAATTTTTCTAGTCTTAGTCATCACCCTAGGCGTGAAGCGACTGCTAGCTCAGGTAGTGCTTGAGCGCCTGGGCCTCAAGGAAGGCACCCGCGAATCAGTCGCGACCATTGCCAGCTACGGGCTAGGTGCCTTTTTTCTGGTGGTTGTGCTGCAGGCTGTTGGCCTCAATCTTGCCACCCTGACCGTGCTCGCCGGTAGCCTAGGAGTTGGCATTGGCTTTGGCCTGCAGGACATTACCCGCGACTTCATCAGCGGCCTGACCCTGCTGCTAGAGCAAAAGCTCAAGGTCGGTGATTTTATCGAGTGGGAAGGGAAGTCGGGCTATGTTGCCGAGATTTCCCTACGGTCAACCGTGATTCGCACCCTAACCCTGCGCCACATCATCATTCCTAACAGCAGCCTGATGGGCAATCAGGTGCTCAACTGGACCTACAACAGTCACAAGGGCTGGGTATCTCTGCCGGTGAGCGTTATGCACGAAAGCGACCCGATCGTGGTGATCGAGGTGCTAATGGACTCTGCCTATTTAGAAGAGTCAGTCTCTTTTGAATATCCGCCGGAGGTGTACTTTACCGGCTTCAGCGACCATGCCTTGGAGTTTAGCCTGTGGGTTTGGGTGCATCGCATTGATCGCAAGCACGTGACCGAAAGCGCCCTCCGGTTTATCGTGGAGCAAAACCTCCGCCAGCACGGAATTAAGCTGGCATCGCCCCGCATGAATATCTGGCAGCGCAATCCCAATGTGCTGATTCAAGCATCCTCCGAGGACTACAGAAACCTCGCCCATTTGCAGCAGCCTGAATCGTCCCAGGTCATTGCCCATAGTCGTCCGATATCTACCCGGGATCTGCTCTGGCAGATTTCTTACTTTAAGAACTGCACTGAACTGGAACTGAAAAAGCTGGTAGAGCTAGGTTTCCGTCGGCATTTGAGGGCCGGGGAAATTCTGTTCGCAGAGGGAGATCCGGGAGATGCCTTCTACATCATCCTGGCGGGCAAGTTGACCTACCAGATTAAAGGTCTAAATCAGCCTCCGGTGACCCTCGAAGCAGGCAGCTTCGCTGGTGAATTTTCGTTGATGTTAGGCATTCCCCGAACCGTGACGGTAAGAGCTGTAGAGCCAACGGCCGTATTCTCGATGAGCCCCCAGGGATTCAACAAACTGCTCCACGATCAGCCCCATCTATATGATCTGATGGTGGAAGAAATGGGCCAGCACCAGGATGCCCTGTCCCAGCAAAAACGCCAGTTACACAACATGGGCATGTTGAAGGAGGAAGAATATGATGCGAATCCAGTGGCCTGGATTCGCAAACGCCTAGAAAAGCTGTTTTATTCGAGCTAGATTTCGGCAGCAACGGCTCTCTCGATAGAGGCTGGGCGATCGCCCGGATCGTTAAGCTGTTAACAGAACTTAAAGGAGATTCCAATGGGACTGCTCGTGGATGGGGAATGGCGTGACAAGTGGTACGACACCGAGAGCCATGGTGGGCGCTTCGTACGGCAAGACTCGTCCTTTCGCCATTGGCTCACAGCGGACGGTGGCCCCGGACCGGATGGCCAAAAAGGCTTTAAGGCCGAACCTGATCGCTACCACCTGTATGTGTCCTATGCCTGCCCCTGGGCCCATCGGACCTTGATCCTGCGGGCACTGAAGGGCCTGGAGAGCCTGATTTCGGTTTCTGTGGTGAACTGGTTTATGGGCGAGAACGGCTGGACCTTTGAACCCGGCCCTGGGGTGACAGGGGATCCGATTTTGGATGCTACCTATCTCCACGAAATCTACACCAAGGCCAAGTCCGACTACACCGGGCGGGTGACGGTGCCGATTCTTTGGGACAAGCAGACGAGCACCATCGTCAACAATGAATCGGCGGAAATTATTCGCATGTTTAACCATGCCTTTGACGAACTCGGAGCCGTTCCAGGGGACTACTACCCGGAAGACCTGCGGGCAGATATCGATCCCATCAACGATCGCATCTACAACACGGTCAATAACGGCGTCTACAAAGCCGGGTTTGCCACCACCCAGGAAGCCTACGAAGAAGCCTTTAATCCCCTGTTTGACACTCTGGACTGGCTGGAATATCACCTGGAAACCCATCGCTATCTGATTGGCAACCGACTAACGGAAGCAGACTGGCGGCTGTTTACCACTTTGGTGCGCTTTGATGCTGTGTACTACAGCCATTTCAAGTGCAATCAGCGGCGAATTGTAGACTATCCCAATCTCTGGGGCTATCTGCGAGAACTGTACCAAATGCCCAACATTGCCGACACGGTTCATTTTGACCATATCAAGGGCCACTACTACCAGAGCCATGAAACGATTAATCCCACCCAGATTGTGCCGGTAGGGCCTGACATTGATTTTTTCCAACCCCACAATCGCCATCCGTAGATCGCAGTTCCCACCATCGAAGAACTATGCATATTTTGATCACCGGAGTGAGTCGGGGGTTAGGGCGATCGCTTACCCAGGAATTTGTTCGCCTAGGACACACCGTAACCGGCTGTGCCCGCAATCCTGAGGCGATCGCCGAACTCAGCCAGCGCTACGGCAGTCCCCATCGCTTTGATTCTGTGGACGTGGCCGACGACGCTCAGGTAAAAGCCTGGAGTCAGCAAGTCCTGGCCGACTCCGTCCCAGACTTTTTGATCAATAATGCCGGGGTGATTAACAATCCGGCTCCCCTCTGGCAGATAGCTGCTGCCGAGTTCGATCGCGTGATCGATGTGAATATTAAAGGCCCAATGAACGCGATTCGCCATTTTGTTCCGGCCATGGTTGAGCGGCAGTCGGGGGTAATTGTCAACGTTAGCTCCGGCTGGGGCCGTTCCACTTCCCCAGAGGTAGGTCCTTACTGCGCAACTAAGTGGGCGATCGAAGGGCTCAGCCGTGCTTTAGCCCAGGAGCTACCGGCTTCCATGGCCTCGGTTCCTCTGAATCCCGGCATTATTCATACTGAAATGCTTGAAATTTGCTTTGGTCAGCAGGCTCAGCTTTACGACTCCGCCCAGGACTGGAGTCACCGGGCTGCTAGCTATATCTTGCAAATCACCCCTCAAGATAGCGGTCGTCCCCTAGCCGTTTCCTGAGACAGCGGTTTGAGAGTCAAACTGCAACTATTTCCCCTGACGTAGGGTTAATGCGCTAAAAACTCAATTCTTTAGAGATAGAGAAATTAATTCACGCTTTTATGAACGTCTGTTACAATCCGTAAAGTAGATATGCGCAGACTCTCAGGCAATTCACTTATGCTGCTCCTCATTATTGCCATCGTAATTGCGCTAGTTGCTTGGGCTTTGCGGCTTATGGAGCAGGCCGTTCATGGCCAAGAGTTTTCACTCATGTTGGCGGGGTTTTTGGTAGCTTCTTCGGCAGCGGCTTTGGTGGGCGTTTACTACCTGATGGGTGACTATATGATTTACCTCGATCACACCTATCAGCCCCAGCAGGGTCAAGGTCAGCCAACAGCCTTTTACTCAAGGGCGGCGATCGCTACTGAAACGGGTGATGTTCCCGGCTGGTTGATTCGCTCAGAATGAGGTCGACTTCAATTGCTGGTACTGTCGGGTTGATTAGGTAAACGAGCCTAGGAGCCCAAAGCCCGCCAGGTGGCTGGACCAACGATGCCGTCAGGGGTAAGCTCGTAGCTTTCCTGGGCGGCTTTGACGGCTTGTTCCGTGCGGGGGCCAAAAATGCCGTCGATTGAGCCTTGATAAAACCCTAGGGCCTGAAGTTGGCGTTGCAGGCGACTGACCGCTTCCCCTTCGGCCCCTAGGCGCAGCAGCGGTCGATCAG
>PYEQ01000458.1 GCA_003017785.1 filamentous cyanobacterium CCP5
GCGCTATGGCCTCACGGGGGATCCGGTGGCGGCGGAGACCAGCGCCGTGGCGGCCCTGCTGGAGCAGGTGCGAGACACCCAGGTCCCTGTCCACCTGATGCAGGTGTCCACCGCCCGCAGCCTTGAACTGATTGCTACTGCCAAAGCCGCTGGGCTGCCGATTACCGCCAGCACCACCTGGATGCATCTGCTGCACAGCACCCGCAGCTTGCAAACCTACGACCCCAGCCTGCGCCTTGATCCGCCCCTGGGCAACCCGGAAGATCAAACAGCCCTGGTAGAAGCAGTCCAGGCTGGGGTCATAGACGCCATTGCCATCAACCACCGGGCCTACACCTATGAAGAAAAAACCGTGGGCTTTGCCACCGCCCCGGCTGGAGCGATCGGGCTGCCTTTGGCGCTACCTTTGCTGTGGCATCACCATGCCAAGGTAGCGCCCCTGCCCTGGCTTCGGGCTTTGAGCACCGCTCCGGCCCAAATTTTCGGTCAGATGCCCCCCAGTCTAGCGGTAGGGGAACCCGCCGAGATGACCCTATTTGATCCGGCTCAGCCCTGGGTCGCCCATAGTCAATCTTTAAAAACCCCAGCCCAAAATACTCCCTGGTACGGCCTGGAGATCCAGGGACAGGTCATAAAAACCTGGCAGGCGCCAATGGCACAATGAACTCGCCCAAGCTAGCGAGAGATGGGCTGGCCATTTGCTAGGATCGCATTGGATCGCCTCCCCTCATGAAGCCTATCGAGACCTCTGCATGCAGAATCGATGTCAATCCTGCCGCTGGATAGTTGCTAAAGTCGGGGTCCTACTACTGGCCCTCACAGGCATCCTCTTCGTCTGTGCAGATCTGCAAGTAGCAGCCAACGATCGCGCCCGTCGGGCCGAGATTCTTCAGCGTATCTTCTTTTTGAATGTGATTCAAAAGCTAGAGGAACCCTAGGGCTAGACTTTTCTGCCTACCCCCCTCGGCCAAGTTTCTCCACTGCCCAAGCCACAAAATTCTTTACCCAGCCACCACGATAGGGATTTGGCTTACGCTTAAGCTTATCTAAGAAAAAGTTTTTAAGCGATCCCTATGAACCGCCTCCCCCGTGCTCTGGTGTCTGGCTGGCTGGCTGCCCTGGTGGCCGCAAGCTCACTGCCGCTATACAGAGCTAGCGCCCAAGCCCAGGCAGTAGACCCCGCCACCCAGCAAACACCCGATCAAACGCCCGATCAAGTGGTGGAATGCGAGGTGTTAATCGTGGGTGGGGGCTTAGCCGGTACGGCCGCCGCCTATGAAAGCTTGCTCCTGGGCCGAACGGTCTGCATGAGCGAACTCACCGACTGGGTGGGGGGCCAGATTTCCTCCCAGGGCACCACCGCCCTGGATGAGTCTCGCCGCCAGCGAGAGCTGCTATTTTATGCCGAAGGCTACAAGCGGCTGCGGGACCGCATCGAGCAGCACTACGGCGAGCTTAATCCAGGAGAATGCTGGGTGAGCGCCTCCTGCTTCATGCCCTACGATGCCAATCAGTTTTTGATGGAGATGCTGGCGGCGGCGGCCCGGGAAGGGGGCGGCGAACTGAAGCTGTTTCTGTCAACGGTGCCCAAGGCGGTGACCCTCAGCCCGGACGGCACCCAGATAGACTCGCTAACGGCGATCGCCCACAGTCCGGCCCCCAATACGCCCCCTCTAAACACAGAGCCCCTGTCCGCCTTCATTGAAGACGCCTACCGCTACGAAGACTCCGATCGCCTGACCAAAACCATCATTCAGTTTGTCCCTGCCCAGGCCAAGGCCGAGGCCAAGGCTGACTGGTACGTGATCGAGGCCACCGAAACCGGCGAACTGATTGCCCTGGCAGGGGTTCCCTATCGCCTCGGCATCGATCCCCGTTCTGTGCGCAATCCGTCTTCCCCAGTCACCACCCGAGATCCCTACTGCACCCAGGGGTTTACCTACACCTTTGCCATGGAACAAACGGCAGAACCCCAGCCCCAGACCAAACCGGCCTTTTACGACCAGTACGCCCCTTACTACAGCTGGGAGCGCGAACGTCCTCAGCTCACCACACCCGAAGACCACTTTGACTTTGTCTTCACCTACCGGCGGCTGTGGAGTCCGGGACCGCCGATCAGCGAAAAGATTTTTGGCGTATCACGGCCTCGCCCCGGCGATATCTCCATGCAGAACTGGACCTGGGGCAACGACTATCGTCCTGGCACCGAGCTCGACAATTTAATCTACACGGCCAGTCAGCTAGCGGAAACCGGGCAGCTGGAACCCGGTGGCTGGCTGGGGGGACTGCGCACCGAAACCCTGCGCAAAGGGGAAGAGAATGCCCTGGGCTACTACTACTGGCTGGTAGCCGGAGAAACGGATTCGCAGATTCCTGAAGTCTACAAAACCCCAGCCCCCAACCACGTCTATCTGAGCGGATTTGACTCTCCCATGGGCACTGCCCACGGGCTATCTAAATATCCCTATATTCGAGAAGGACGGCGAATCATTGGGCGTCCTTCTCCTGGCTATGCAGACGGATTTGCGGTGAACGAGGTGGACTTCTCCTGGAATGATTTCACCGCTGACTACTACCGCAACACCCTAGATAGCAGAACCTACTTAAACCTGCGGCGCTACATTGCCGGACTGGCTACTACAGAGGCGATCGCCCAGCAGCTACCCGCCGATGAAACCCCCATTCGGATGCGATCGCGGATCTACCCCGACTCCGTAGGCATTGCCCAGTATGCGATCGACTTCCATCCCTGCATGAAGGACTACCCCGCCGAAAAACCCGGCAATATCGAGCGCCCCGGGGTCCGTCAGGCCCACGGTCAGGCCTATCCGGCTCAGATTCCCCTGCGGGCGATGATTCCCCAAAAGCTAGACAACCTGCTAGTAGCCAGCAAGAGCATTGCCACCAGCTACAGCGCCGCTGCCGCCTATCGAGTCCATTCCTTCGAGTGGTCGGTGGGAGTTGCGGCTGGCCGCACCGCCGATTTTGCCCTCACCCAAGGGGTGTTCCCCTACGAGCTGGTGGATGATCTGCCCTATTCAGAACCCCTGCTCGTAGAACTTCAGGATCAGATCGAAGCCAGTGGTAATCCCGTCATGTTCCCCAATACCTCAATTTTCAATGAAGACTGGGGCAACTGGCGGCCCTGGTAGGTTTGCCCAGTTTATGTGCGGATGCGGAGAAATTAATTTGTGACCCTGCTTGTTTTTGACTTTGATGGCACTATTGCTGATTCCCTGGAGGCGATCGTCGCCATGAGCAACCGCCTTGCCCCCCAGTATGGCCTGCCGCCCGCCTCCCTGGAAGACGTGAGCGAACTCCGAGACCTGAGCTTCAACCAGCTGATGCGACGGATTGATGTCCCCCTGGTGCCGCTGTTTCGACTGCTGCGTCGGGTGCGCCGGGAGCTACAGGCCGAAATCCCCCGGCTAAGCCCCATTCCCGAGATGGCTGAGACCCTGCAAACCCTCTCCCAACAGGGTCAGGTGATGGGGATTTTGACCTCCAACTCCGCCGAAAACGTCCGGATATTTCTAAGGATTCACCAGTTGGAGTCCTCCTTCGAGTTTATCCAGGGGAATGCCAGCATCTTTGGCAAGAGCCGCATCATCAAACGTCTGATTCGTCAGCGCAGCCTGTCCCCCGCTGAGTTAATCTACGTTGGCGACGAAACCCGCGACATCGAGGCCTCTCGCCGGGCCGGAGTTCCCGTAGCTGCGGTCACCTGGGGATTTAGTACTCGCCGGGCTCTCGTCAAGAACAGCCCCACCTACGTCGTTGACCGGCCCGCCGAGTTGCTCACCATCGTCAAGACCCACCGGCCCTAATGCCCCCCTCGACGCCAATCCATTCGAGGAAATATAAATTTGAATTCCAAAGTCTCTCATCTTGCTAGGATTGGATGCAGCTAGCAGCGGCAGTGCCGTCAAGGCTGTGGGGTGCGCCCCGTAATCACGGGTAAAGCTCCCTGAGACTGACCATCTGGAGGAAAAGGACTTGGCCTCATCCAAGAGGACGCAAAAAGTCCTGGCAGTGTTAAACGGTAAGGGAGGGGTGGGTAAAACCACAACGGCCGTCAACCTTGCCGCCATTTTTGCCGAATCCTATTCAGTCCTGCTGGTGGACGCCGATCCGCAGGGGTCGGCATCCTGGTGGGTCGGGCGGAGCCAAACCGGCATGGGCTTTGATGCCGCCCAAGAATGTGATCCCCAACTTCTGGGCCGCTTGAAGGACGTTAAAGACTATCATCTAG
>PYEQ01000459.1 GCA_003017785.1 filamentous cyanobacterium CCP5
ACGGCTCAGTTCAAATAGTCCAGTTCAGGCTGCAACAGACCAGAATTAAGATAAATAGGCACTGACGCAGCGGTTTCAAACACCCGCATTGTAGACCTCCCAGTCGACCTCCAAGGCGATCGCTGCTATGGACTCCACAACCTCACCCCAAGGCCGCGTGTATTTAGTCGGGGCCGGACCGGGAGCGCCCGAGCTGTTCACCCTTCAAGCCCAGGCGGTGCTGCGCCAGGCCCAGGTGCTGGTCCACGATGCCCTGGTCGCCCCGGAAGTCCTCACCTGGCTGCCTCCAGACTGCGAACCCATTAACGTGGGTAAGCGGGGCGGCCAGCCCAGCACCCCCCAGAGGGACATCGACCGGCTTTTGGTTAGCCTCTGCCGCCAGGGACGAGTGGTGGTACGGCTGAAAAGCGGCGATCCGTTTATCTTTGGGCGCACCAGTTCAGAGATTCAGGCGCTAAAACAGGCGGGCTGCGCCTATGAGTTGCTGCCGGGGCTGTCGTCGGCCCTGGTGGCTCCGCTGCTGGCCGGGATTCCCCTGACGGATGGGGCCCTCAGCTCTGGCTTTGCCGTGGTGACGGCCCACAACCCCGACCTGCTAGACTGGCCTGCCCTGGCCCGCATGCCCACTCTGGTGATCTTGATGGGGGGGCGTGCCCTCGGGGAAATCTGTCGGCAGCTGATTGACCACGGCAAGCGGCCTGATACTCCGGTGGCCATCGTCCGCTGGGCCAGCCGTCCAGAGCAGCAAACCTGGACAGGCACCCTGCTAACCATTGAGCGGACTACCCAGGGATTAACCCTGTCCCCGGCGGTGATTATCGTCGGGGAAGTCGTGGGGCTGCGCCAGTATTTATTCAGCCAATGACCTTTGGGATAGCCATTCCTACAGTAGTATTGAGCCCATTGCATTTCGTCGGCCCATGAACGAGGGCGATCGCTATCGCCGCATTACCTATCGACTGCTGGTGACAACCCTGTGGTCAACCCTGCTGGTGCTGGCCGTTGAAGCCAGCATTGGCTGGGCTAGCCATTCCCTGACTCTGCTGACGGAGGCCCTCCACACCCTGATTGACGCCTTTAGCACTGTCCTCAGCCTGATTGCGGTGGCCTCCCCCCAGCGGACCCTTGGCCGAGAAATCTGGGGCCATGGCCGAGCCGAGGTGGCGGCAACATTGATGCTGGCGGCGTTCTTGGGCTTTACGGGGGTCAGCATTCTCCTGGTCGCTTTGCGACAGCTGGTGGGGGGACTATCGGGGCAGCCCAATGCGTTTACGGCCGAGATCGAGCCCCAGTTGATTCAGTTCACAGCGGCGATGGTAATCGTGATTGTGGCCCTGGGCATCTACGTTAGCTACCAGTCCCGCGCCCTCAGCAGCCTCTCCCTGCGGCTGAATGCCAAACACTTTCTCAGCGACGCCTGGCTTAGCCTGATCACCCTGGCGGTGCTGATGGCAATCTGGCGGGGCCAGCAGTGGATCGATCCTCTGTTCGCGATTCCCCTGTTGGGACTGGCGGTGCGTAGCTTTTGGCGGGTGCTCAACTATCAGCTGCCGATGCTGCTCTTGCCGACGGCGATCGCCCCAGAAGCGATCGCCCACCAGGTACAGCAGGTGGAAGGGGTCACCCGCTGTACCCGGATTCGCTCTCGGGGCATGGTCGGGCGGCAGGTGTGGGTGGAGCTGCATTTAGCCATTCATCCAGAATATTTAGCTTCCGCCGAACTGATCGGAGAACGGACGGAGGCAGCCCTGCGCCAGCAGTACGGCCCGATTCGGACCCAAATCTGGATTGAAGCGGCCCGACCGGAGCTAGATAGCTCTCACTATCCCTACGACCTTCCCGAAAATTCCCAAAAACCCAACTGGCTTGATGGCAATTGAACGGTGTAACGATTCAGCCGCAAAGTCGATCGGCATCAGAAATACGCTCTCCCTAGAAGGAGGCAGAAGATAGTATGTTGGCGCAAAATAGACGAATAGAATTGCTTTTTTAAGTGAATTTTCTGGAGGGATTGCCTCAAGTAGTGTCCCCACTGCAGCAGACTTTAAGGAAAGCTAAGAGGCTGAAATCTCCAGGCTAATTAAGTAGTATTCTCTAGAAACTTCTAAGCTTCGAATCCAGGGTGCAAGATGTCTCCAACAAAACAGTACGGGACTGTCCTATTCAGCCTAGGAATGGCTGCGTTCTGGGGCAGTGATCTGATTGGGTCAACCGCCTTGGCCCAGGCCGCAGAGAATCTTGAAAATTCCCTTGTTCCCAGCCCACGCCCCCTTCTCCAGGCGCAAAACCGCCCCAGCCAGCCGGGTCGCGATCGCTTTCCCCAGCCCGTCCCTCCCCCGGAGATTCCAGAGCCCATACCGGTGATTCCGCTACCGTCTGAGCCATCGGCAGAGCCCCTGCCAGCCCCCATTGACGGTGGAACAGATATGACGATTGCGATCGCCAAAATTGACGTGATTGGCAGCAGCATTCTGGGGCCTGAAATTCAAACCATCACCAGCCGTTTAGAAGGGCAGCGAGTCAGCCTAAACCAGCTGCAGACGGCGGTGAGCGAGATTACTGAGCTGTACCTTGACCGGGGCTACCTGACCTCGAGGGCTGAACTCAGACCTCAGAATGTCGAAAATGGCGTCGTCGAAATCCACGTCTTAGAAGGGGGCATCGAATCTATCGTCGTTGAAGGCACCGAAACCCTCAACCCTGACTATATTCGCAGCCGGGTTGCCCTGGGGACTCGCTCCCCCCTCAATGTCAACGACCTCGAAAACCAGCTGAGGCTGCTGTTGTCTGACCCGATGCTTGCCAATGTGCGGCCAACCTTGAAGCCAGGAAGCGGTAACCAAAGCATTTTGACCGTGGAAGTAGAAGAAGCTGAACTGTCGCAAATCCTGTTTAGCTTCGACAACTATTCGCCGCCTCTGGTCGGGTCAGAACGGCTGGGCATCAGCGGACAGTTTTTGAATCCCACCGGGCTTGGGGATGCCCTATTTGCTTCTTACTATCGCACCACGACGGGCGGATCAAGGGTGTTTAATGCGGGCTATCGAGTTCCCCTGAACCCGATGCATGGAACTCTGCAAATAGAAGCCCAGGGCACCCGCGATACTATCACTCAACCGCCCTTCGATGCGTTGAATATTAGCGGGTCTTCCCAGCAGTATGCCGTCAGCTACCGTCAGCCGATTGCGCGATCGCTCGAAACAGAATTGGCCCTGAGCCTGGGGTTTACCTACCGCAGTGGTGAGACCTTTATTTTCGATCAACCGCTGCCCTCCGGAGACAACCGCACCAGCGTCTTCACCTTCGGCCAGGACTACCTCTCCAGAGATCCCCAGGGGGCCTGGTCGTTGCGATCGCAGTTCAGCTTTGGCACCGGTCTATTCAACGCCACTCAAAATTCGGGGGGCGCTCCCGACGGGCAGTTTTTTAGCTGGCTAGGCCAGGCCCAGCGGCTCCAGGTGCTCGATGAAAATCAGCTGCTCATCGCCCGGTTTGACTTGCAGCTGTCTCCCGATGGACTGCTTCCCTCTGAACGCTTTGTGATTGGCGGCGGTCAGTCGGTACGCGGCTATCGACAAAATGCCCGATCCGGGGATAACGGGTTTCGGCTCTCCGTCGAAGACCGCATCACCCTGATCGAAAATCGGCCCGGTGCCCAGCGGCTGGTAGTTGCCCCCTTTGTGGATATGGGATCGGTTTGGAATGCCAGTGGCAACTCCAGCTCAACTCCGGGGCAGCCGTTTTTGATTGGGGCTGGGTTTGGCGCTTTGTGGGAGCCCTTTGAGAATTTCAACCTCAGGGTTGACTATGGCTATCCGATTAGTCAGCTCAGCGATCGCGGCAACAACATTCAGGATGACGGGCTTTACTTCAGCCTTGACTATCGGTTTGAGTTTTAGGTTGTGGGTCAAAAAGACTCCCGTCCAGACAGCGGGGATACAGCTCTCACCCTATATCCCTCGCCCTCAGGGAGAGGGACTTTGAAATCTAAGAAATCTAGCCTCCCTTTTCCGGGCTGGGTCTGCTCTGAAAGGAGCAACCTACCAGGGGCTGCCCACCAGGGCAAAAGCGGACCAGTAGTAGGGATGGGACAGATCTACCTCAGACCCGATGCCAGCTAGCAGAGAGGCGATCTCGCTGTGGCGATCGCCGTCCACACCGCTGAGCAGATCAACCGCGCCACCGGACCACCGCAGCTGGCCATCGACCACCTGCACCTCTCCCAGCAGCATCTCCAGCTGG
>PYEQ01000460.1 GCA_003017785.1 filamentous cyanobacterium CCP5
TATCCTGACGGAAACTTCGGAGGGAACCAGCTCCTTTATACCAGGGGAGGGATGAACCTCCCCACTCCTTAGACTTCATGCTGCAGGCACTTGGTCTAAGAACACACTTTATCATCGTGTGGGAGTAGCACGTACCTTAAGCTAACTTCACAAGTGAAGTCAGCCCACACCCTTCCGCGCGTTACAACGGCTCTTTCCTTTAGAGAGAGAGAGAGCTCGCCACGGTGTTAACCTGAAGTCCCAACATTAAGAGTGAGACCTTTGAAGGCATCCACCGTTCCGGGTTGTGTCGCTGCTATCCTACCTGCAGTGGGTAATTCTAACGGGATAGTCAACTAGCAAGGTTTCTAAAACAAAACAGTTCTAGAACCCCCACTTTCTCTAGCTGCTGGTTTATGTTTTTTTTTTCAACTAGATAGTTCGATTAGTCTTTCGCCCCTATGCTCAGGTCAGACGAACGATTTGCACGTCAGTATCGCTTCAGGCTTCCACCATCGTTTCCGATGGCTTCACCTTGCCCAAGTATAGTTCACCATCTTTCGGGTCCCAACAACGTCGCTCTTCCTCGTCCGGTCACAGCAAACTACAACCGGCCGGGCGACAGTGCACCCCAGAGGGGTTCCTGCCTCAGCAACCCTACGGCTGCCTTCTCTTTCGATACGCGTACAGAAGGGTTTACCACCCAAACACTCGCGACGGTGTCAGACTCCTTGGTCCGTGTTTCAAGACGGGTCGGTGGACACCTTTGCACCAGCATCCTCACGCATTGCGGCATGCCTCAGTCACATCCACAGCAGATGCCAAGAGTTACAAAGAACAGGCACCCTGGCGGACCAGGACCCGAACTGCCTCCTCTTGACTCATGTCCTGCAGCTGTAACTCATGCTGGCCAGAGACACACCCCCGAACCAAAGCTATGCCTTGGCTCAAAGGGTGCACGCCTCCTTCAGCAGTGCCAACCGGTTCCCTTTCAGCGATTTCAGGTACTCTTTCACTCTCTTTTCAAAGTTCTTTGCATCTTTCCTTCACAGTACTTGTTCGCTATCGGTCTCGGTCCGCATATTTAGCTTTAGAAGAAGTCTACCTCCCACTTTGCGCTCCAGTCCCAAGGAACGCGACTCTTGGGCCCATGACCGGACACAGAACCGACACCAGTGACAGACGGGGTTCTCACCCTCTCTGACGACGCGTTCCAAACGCACTTACACCGGTACAGCCTGATGGTCACAAGCCTATAGGCTACAACGCGCCATACCCACTAAATGGGGCAGGAGCTTCCAAGCCTGAGCTCTTCCCGCTTCACTCGCCGTTACTAGGGGAATCCTTGTTAGTTTCTTTTCCTCCGCTTAGTTATATGCTTAAATTCAGCGGGTGATCTCGCTTCATTTCAGGGCCATTTGATTAGAATGGCGGGGCCCCACCTCTTCGACTAGCGTCCTAGTTTGGTATACCCAAATTTCCAAACACTTTAAAACCCCTAAAAAAAAGCGTTCAACAACACAGAAGAGGTGCAAGTTAGAAGCAAGAACTATCCTTTAGCGCTAGAGACATTGCCTTTAGAAAGACTTAGCATTCCCTAACAGACAGAACACTTCCCCCGCATTGCTCGGAATTACTGAACAAGTTGGTTTGGAAAAGGGCCTAAGTTCTAGTCATAGAAGAACAAGGGATTGATTCGAAACAATGTATTTAAAGTGACAAGAAGACGCCAACCGAAGTTTTTGTCCACCTGAAGCACTCAACCTCCGTAGTAGCACTGCCACTTCCGTAGTTACCTACAAAAGAGAACAATGCATACGACTTTTGATACGAATCGGCCACTGAAAGAAACGTGCCCTCAAGGAGACCTCAAGGGCGCCATTTGCGTTCAAAGATCTGATGATTCACTGAGTTTTGCAATTCGCACTGCTTATCGCATTTCGCTGCGTTCTTCATCGTAGACCGAGCCAAGTCATCCATCGCCACAAGTGGTTTTGAATTGATTTGGCGGAAGAGGTCAACCCTTCACTCTTCTCTACCCTAAAAGGGAAAAGAAAAGTCAAAGGCCTAGTCTTCCATTTCAATCAGACAACATTTGGGGTCGAGTCAAACACCAACGCACCTTGGACAGGCTTGTCAATGTCTAGCTCAGTTTCAAAGGGTGATCGAGGTTTTTTTCTCTTCCTTTCGGAAGAAAAAAAAGTTTGGGTTGGTTGATAGAACAACTCAAACAGTTCACACAGACGTTATGTCTTTTGTAAGAATCTGTTAATGATCCATCCGCAGGTTCACCTACGGATCAAGTTTAAAGTGTTACGATAAGTTATAACAAACGAGCCCAAAAGAATTGGGTCGCACCAACAAACTCTCCCTCCAAGCATTTCCTCTTAGGAGTTCCTCTTGTTGGTCCCCGTATTTCCACGGGGCTTCGACTGTCTCTTAAGCGTACCCACCTTAGGAGGTAGGGCACACCCCTTGCCTTACAGTCTGTGAACCTTCCACTCTTATGGGTGTGTGAGCACCCAAAAAGAGAGGCTTGGCTGCGGATTCCACCATTTCCAAGGTTTGTTCAACCTCTTCATCATCAATAGCTTGTTACCATACCCCGGGGAGTTACCTCGGGTGCTGTCGCTGGTCACCCAGACAAGACAGCGGTACCATTGAGCTTTAGGGGTTCCCGCAATTTGACAAAGTCGAGGCCATCAAGAAAAACAACGTTAGTTTTCTCTAGCCCCTTGCATTTCAGTCTCACTTCTTAAATTTTATAGTCGCAGAGAGACACCCTTTCGGGCTGCAAAGGCATCAGCAGGGAGAACTGCTGTGTGACGGACGGATACCTTGTTACGACTTCTTCTTCCTCTAAGTGATATGATTTACGCAAATTCCTGCGACGCCACGAGGGCGCGCAGTCCTAAGAGTTCACCGGATCACTCAATCGGTAGAAGCGACGGGCGGTGTGTACAACGGTTACTCCCACACTTTCTTTTGGCTTTTGGATGCCAAAAAACGTGCACTCATGGCTCGGGACCTTTTATAAAAAAAAGGTCTTCATCCGTGAGTACCCTCTCGGGCGGGCCGGACTATATCTTAGAACAACCTCTTCTGGGATTAGAAGGGGCCGTCCCACCAACATCTAGTCTCTGAACTGCATCCATAGCCTCTTTAGAAGAAGCCTTAGGACTTGGCTGCGGGTTGACTCTAGGAAAAGGACTTTTTACCATCCAGTGGCTGTTAGGCCACCTGCTGCACCCTAGACAGATCGCTCCGTCTTAACCTTTCGGCGGGCCGCGGTATCCTTCCTCTAACAAGTGTTCCCCGAACAATTTGTCGGTGTCGCCAGCTAGCTAGCTAGCTGACTTGCCTTAAGTTAGAAGGGCAAAGGCATTGAGCCCCTAGTACAACAATACAAAGGGCAGGGACGTAATCATTGCGAGTTGATGACTCGCGATTACTAGGCATTCCTCGTTGAAGATGAACAATTGCAATCATCTATCCCAATCACGATGCGCTTTCAAAAGATTACCCGGGATCTATCGACCAAGGGTTTAGCGACCAAAAGCCGCTTGGCACTCGTTGAACGCATCAGTGTAGCACGCGTGCGGCCCAGAACATCGAAGGGCATCACAGACCTGTTATTGCCTCAAACTTCCATCTGCTACGCGCAAGATAGTCCCTCTAAGAAGTCGGATAGGACGGAGATCAGACTCCGACCGACTAATTAGTAGGCTGAGGTCTCGTTCGTTAACGGAATCACCTTTGTACCGGGATTTAAGGCATCACCTGAGCATTTCCTCTCAAGTGCGTCTCCCCTACTAGGGCTTGGTGGATGTAAGCCCCTCACAAACCTAGTAGCCTCCTTTTCAGCTTGTTCAGCTAAATTGAAGGGGAGTAGTGCGTACCTTAAGCGACCTTTTCTTTTAAAAAAGAAAGAGTCACCCACTGCTTAGCGCACGTTACCGCGGAAAAAAAAGGGGACGAATCCCTTTTTTTTCTCGCATCGGGATTACCTTTTACAAGGAGTCTCCCGAACCAGCAAGTGTTGCAGAGCCTCGCCCGGAGGTATAGTTCTTACACAACTATATTTGAGAACTCCACTAGATAGAAGGATGGTTTAAAAACCCACCCTTCTTCCTATTTCTGGCTAATTTCGTTTGTTTTAACCAGACAGATCACTCCACCAACTAAGAACGGCCATGCACCACCACCCTGAGAATCAAGAAAGAGCTTCAATCTGTCAATCCTTCCTCAGTCTGGACC
>PYEQ01000461.1 GCA_003017785.1 filamentous cyanobacterium CCP5
AGGCCCGACAGCTGGCAGAATCTGGTCAGCTCCAACAGGCCATCACTGTGGCTTCCCAAATTCGCTCTGGACGGGTTCTCTATGGCGACGCCCAGCAGGAAATCTCTCGCTGGCGTGGTCGTTTAGAAGGCCAGCGACAGCTCCAGCGGGCCTACGAAGTGGCTCAAACTGGTACCGTTAGCGCCTTGATCGATGCCATTCGGCTAGCTCAACAGGTACCCAGCAACAGCCCGCAGCGATCGGAAGCCGTAGCGGCGGCTGATGGTTGGAGCTGGGATATCCTCACGGTAGCCGAAGCGGAAGCGCCCTTTAACTCGGAGCGGGCTATCGAAATTGCCACCCAGGTGCCTGAGCGGACTGCAGCCTATGCGGCGGCTCGCCTGAAGGTCGATGAGTGGCGGTCCCAGCAGCCAGTAATTCGCCCGATGGAAAACGCTCTTTAGCTCCCTAGACTCCTGGAGCCAGATCCTAGGGATGGAGTTGATCCCTAGACGGGGCTGGCTGACTCACCGATTGAGCCAGAGATTCCTTAATCAGGCGGGACACTACGGGAGCCCGATTCATCACCATCAAGTGGCCGCCGTCGATTTCCACATCGGCCTGCACCCAGCGGGCAGGAAAGACGCGATCGCGCCGTCCATGCAGGTGAAGCACCCCCTCAGGCACCTGTTGATTGCGCCATACCACTACTCGATGCAGAGCCCATTTCAAAAAAACTGGGTCCGTATCCGTCAAAATTGTCTGCAATAATCGTTTTTCGTTTAATTCCTGGAGACTAAATAGCCAGTCTACTAACCACTGTACAGTCCATAAGAGGCTCTTAAACGGCAAAATCCGATGTATCGGGAAAAATCGAAACAGCTTGAAATACGCTGGAATCTCTCGGCTTGACTTGGCGCTGGAGATCAGGATGACCTGGCGAGACGACACTTGTTTAGCCAGTTCGATCGCAACTAGCCCGCCAAAGGATAGTCCGACTAAGACTGGCTCTGGATCTGTGATCTGGGCTTTAAGGCGTTTAGCATAGTCAGCCAGTCTTTCTCCAGGGTGTGGCTTTAGCCATCGCACGTGGATTGGACAATACCCATCGATATTTAATCGATCAAATACCCGTTCGTCTGCTCCTAGCCCGCTGATAAAATAAACGGGCTTGAGTGGCCATGTAGGTTTGGCAAAGGGTGGGCGGTTGACATCTGCATCTAGCGGTCTGGAGTCTGCCTCCACTCAGGATCCTCCCAGGGTGGTGTCTATCTCTAGCTATATCTTGCCGAAAGCTAGGACCACTGGCAGAAATTTTCTTCGGAAACACGCTAGATTCAGTTCAATCCTCGTGCGAGCTGCCATGCCCACCTCCATTGCCCTGATTGCCCATGACAATAAAAAAGATGACATTGTTGCCTTTGCTCAGCATCACAAAAAAACCCTCTCCCGATACCATCTGATCGCCACCGGCACTACCGGCGATCGCATTCAATCAGGCTGCGATCTGGAGGTTGAGTGCTTTAATTCCGGACCTGTGGGCGGAGACACACAAATCGCGGCGCGAGTCGTTCTAGGAGAAGTCGCAGCAGTCATTTTCCTGATCGACCCCCTCTATTCGCAGCCCCACGAACCCGATATCCGCGCCTTACTACGGGTATGTGAAGTGCACGATGTGCCCTTAGCCACTAATCTGGCAACGGCCCATTTATTAATTCAAGGGCTGAGCAAGCGCCGCATCGCCCACTTGATATTTAATCCCGTATCTGGCACAGGCAATCCCGATCAGGACCTAGCCGTGATTCGTCAGCTGTTAGAACCGCAAATCCAGCTGAACATCATCTTCACTCAGCCTAAAGTGGACCCGGTTGACCAGGCTCGTCAGGCCGTAGAGCGGATCCGAGCTAGCCAGCTAGAAGACACGGATACGGGCATGATTATTGCGTCAGGAGGCGACGGTACTGTCTCCGCGGTTGCCAGTACCGTGGTCAATACTGGAATACCTCTGGGTGTTATTGCTCGAGGGACCGCCAATGCTTTCGCAACGGCCCTAGGGATTCCAACAAACTTGAGGGCGGCCTGCGAAACAATTTCCGCCGGCAATACCCGTGTCATCGATGCCGCTCGCTGCAATGATGTACCAATGATTTTGCTGGCAGGGCTAGGCTTTGAGGCAGGCATGGTCGACAAAGCTGATCGGGACCTCAAGCGGCGCCTAGGTAGCCTGGCCTACGTATTGGCTGGAGCTCAGCAGTTGGCAGAACAGCAAGCCTTTGACGCTGAAATCGAAATTGAAGGAAAAGTGACAAAGGTAACGGCGGCGGCTATCACTGTGGCGAATGTAGCGCCGCCGACATCGGTACTGGCCCAGGGCTTTGGGGAGGTGGTACCCGATGATGGGCTGCTAGAAGTAACTATTGCTACGAGTCAGGGACGGCTGCAAGGACTCAACGCCCTGGCTTCGCTATTCACTTCGGCCCTGGTGAAAGCGCAAATTAAGCGAGATGACATCGTGTGTTTACGGACAGGACGTCTGCGTATCACTACTGATCCTGAGCAGGACTTAGTCGTTGATGGTGAAATGGTTCAGGCCAATCCAGTGGAGTTTGAATGTATTCCCGATGGACTGACGGTCTTAGCGCCTTTGAGTTCTGTCTAGTCAGGACTGCACCCGACCTCAGCACCGTAGATCACAACCCGTCCACGGGCAGCACTACATGGGTTCCACCGCCCTGGCGCCGACCAGGAAACTCGTCCCGGCTGCCCCCACTCTGGGCTAGGGCAGCATTCGGGGCCACCTGTAAAAAAATAATGGCTCCAATCAGCACCATGGGGCCCATCAAGCTGGCAGGACGCACACAGGAGTTGAAGCGATATAGCAATTCTTTCATAGTATTTTCGTCATCTGGTCAGCGACCGATCTACGCATTTGTCGGTGAAATAGATGGGCTGACTGGATAGACTCTCCTAGTAGATGGCTGCTCTCAGCACAATCAGCATGCTGATGACTCTATTAAGACAGTCACCTGTAGGCATAGCGACAGAAGTCCTACGGAATTAGAGCACCTCGGAAACTACTGAGATTCCCATTTTCAGGATGAAGTTCATATAAATTTATTAGGATTAATCTGACTTATGGGGAAATTGATTAGGGAATCTGCGGAATATCTCGACAGTATCACTGTCGGTAGGTTTAGGGAGAGGGCAGCCGTGGATTTTACAGAAAACCCTACGGGCTGTAAATCCATGTAAAATCTGAGCCAAACTGTCCTGATTTTTCACCCAGAGATATGTACTAGGGTTGTCTGATACTATCGATTACCCTAAGGCTGTTGGAAGAGAATTAGCGACTGAATATTGGGCTTTCAGAATCTGATGGCTAGAGGCGCAGCAGGGCCAATACTCCAATGGCAGCGATCGCTCCAATTAGGGTATTGACGACGTTAACCAATTCATTCGTAAACCAGGACCATCGAGTCTGGAGTGTCGCCCCGATGACGCTCTCTAGATTGGTGGCTAAAAAAGCCGATACCAAACAGATAGCTATGCCCACCGGGGAAATCAAACCCACAGTCCAGCCGACCAGGGCGATCGCGGCTGATGCGACGATACCGGCTAGGGTGCCTTCCAGGCTCACGGCCCCTTCAGTGCCGGGGGGGACAGGCTTGAGGTTAGTAATTAAAAACGTCCGCTTGCCATAGGCTTTGCCCACTTCGCTAGCAGCGGTGTCCGAGAGTTTAGTACTGAAGCTAGCGACGTAGCCCAACATCAAAATTTCTGCCCAGGGACTCGTTCCACCTAGCTGAACCAGCCAAATTCCCAGGGCGCAGAGGGTCGCTACGAAGGCAGAGCCCCAAACATTTTCGGGGCCCCGCGCCCCGGATCGTTTCTCGGCAATGCCGGCGGCCTCTTTACGGGCCATACCGATGCGGGTGACGGCCGATCCCACCAAAAAATAGAACATCACGACGGCGTAGCCAGGCCAGCCTAAACAGCCCCAGACGACTACCCCCAGGACCCAGGCGTGGAGATAGCCAGCTGGGGTGAGCAGTTTTTTGGGAATGAGGGCGGCGATCGCCAGCAGCAAACCGTTTAGCACTGCGCCGACTAGCCAAGGCATAGACAACCAGCCTGAAATTGTCATGGGGAAACCGTCATGGGAGAGCTTTCCTCCATTGAACCCTGGGATAATCATGGCAGCAAGGCTGATTCTATGGCAGTTTTCAATGTTGCGATGGGGATAAGTTAGGC
>PYEQ01000023.1 GCA_003017785.1 filamentous cyanobacterium CCP5
CTACTACAATGGGTCTGGCACTTTACCTTGGGATGAGTTTCTAGAAAGTCCCCTTACACCGTTGGCTTGGTCTACCATGCAGTCGTCCTCATCCAATCCCTATTCTCAGCCCTCGATGATGGGTGCCCCCTCTGCGGTCAAATCCTCCGAAAGTATGGCTTCCCTTTCCGATAGTTCTCAGCCAGAAGCTGTTCTGTTTGAGGGTCGCTATGCCGGTCAGATGGAAATGTCGGCAGATCGGGAAACCGTTGCTCAGTATTTAGATGTGCATCAGGAATGGTTTCGCCGCTGTGCTGAGCCGATGCAGGTTGAAGCCATCGGTACTAACGGTTACGCTCTTCTGATTGGTCATTTTGGGGCCCTGGGCCATGAAGTAGAACCTAAAGTGGGACTCCTGCTTCTACCCCAGCAGCAAGGGGTGTACCGAATCGAGACAATCGCGATACCTGACTATACGCCTCCTGGCTACGATGTTGATTTTCGGGCTTCGTTGGAACTCAATCAGGATTCCAATGATTCTGAAGCCGTGCTAACCCACGTTGACTGGGAACTCCACTTAACCGTGGGCATCCAGCTTCCTCGCTTTATCCACGCTCTACCTAAATCTCTGGTGAAGGCATCTGGCGATCGCCTGCTCAATCAGATCGTGCGCCAGGTGTCCAAGCGGCTCACCCGCAAAGTTCAAGAAGACTTTCATCAGGTTCAAAATCTGCCTTTACCCGCTAGCTATGACCGCCATCGATTCTGGACCGGCTGGAATCGTGATGATGAAGCCTAGCTAAACGGTTTGCCTAGCGGTACACCCGGTGAATTCCAATAAATGATGCCTAGGTCGATCAGTCCGGCCTAGGCATTTTAGTCATGGGTTCTCAGACTTTAGAAGTTCTCTAAAATCCGCTGAATAATCTGGGTGCCGGTTACTGCCTGCCAGCCAAAGAGTCCTACCAGGGCCGCGTTGAGAGTGATATGGCTATATCGCGCCGCGTTGTTACCCTTTTGCATAAAAGGCACTAGGGCTGCTGAAGAAGCAATCAACACGCTCATAATCAGACCTACGATTAGGTGGGGGCCAACAAACAGCTTGCCGTTATTAATATAGGTCACGGCCATGCCGCCGACGGTGCCGGCTACCATTAGCGCCAGGAGGATGGCACTCAGCTGATGATGGCGGACGTTGAACTTGCCTTTAATCAGCTCTTTCTTAGCGTCACCTTCAGCCAGGCGGGTTTGTCGCCATTGCCAGCCCAGATAGCCCGTGTAAAGGGCTAAAGCTAGGAGACCCCACATGAGGAGAGGATGGAAGAAATTCAGCCAGGGCTTAATCGACTCAATAGGCATAGGGATTCGGGTTCCAGCACTTCATTATAAGAATTGTAAATTCTCCGTCGGATTGCCGCAAAGATTAACCATGAAAGCGCTGTGGCCATGCCCCCAAGGGAACCTGCTAGGGTCGAAATACGACCTGTAGATACAGACACTTTTCTAGAAGCTAGAGCTTGCTTTTTAGCACATAGCTTTTTAGCGCACAGCTTTTTAGCGCACAGCTTTTCAGCGCACAGCTTTTCAGCGTACTAACCCTCACTTGACCAAGAAAAAAGATATGTCACTCTGGCGGCGACTGGCATTACTGATAGTAGTTGGCTTCTTAGGAGCGCTACTGCTCGGGCAGAACGGCTTAGCGGTCCTTGGGCAGGCGGTTTGGGCTCAAGCTTCTGCGGATCCTTTGGACACAGTAGAGGTGTCTCAGCCCGATGACACCCTGCCCCTGCCCTATCCTGATTCGCCCGACGGCACCTTAAGGCTCCCCGAGATAGGGCCATTGGAAACCGACCAAGACGAAGCAGAACCCATCGAAGCGGATACTTCTGATGGGTCTGGTACCAGTAATTCGGTGGAGGTAGCCCAGTGGAATATTTTGTTCAAGGGACTGTCTCCAGATGAGACCGAGCGAGCCAAAGTTTTAATGGCAGCCGATCAACTCTACCAGGCTGGAGACCTGCTAGGAGCAGAACGACTCTACCGGCAGGCCAAGGATGCCAGCTGGAATGCGGAAGCCAGTCTACCGGCTCAGCCTGAGCCGATAAGTGAACTGGCTAATCTGCCATCGGCGGCGGCTGTGTTCTGGCGTGAAGCCCAGGCGGGGATTGAAGCAGGCCTAGAAACCCGAATAATAGTCCCCCTGAAGCTATTGGTGGAAAAGTATCCTGAGTTCTTGCCCGGTCAGGCCCTCTACGTCGACTATCTGCTGAAGTATGACCGCGCTGATGAGGCGATCGCCGTCATCGATGCTGCCATTGCCCAGTACCCTTACCACCCGATTTTGCTCAAAGCCCAGACTCAAGTTCTGATGGCCCAGGAAAAATGGCTGGAGGCGGCGATCGCCGCTCGCCAGTTTACCCTCTTCAATCCGGACCATCCCGAAACCGAGGCCATGCTCGCCCTATCGGACGAAAATGTCCAGCGGTTCCGCTCTCAAATGAACCAGCAGCTCACCGGCAATCTGTTGTCGAATATCGTTACCGGGGCGGCTGGCTACATTTTAACCGGTGGCCTAGTGGGGCCATTCACTGCAATCAACTCCACGATGGTGCTGCTACAAGGAGAAACCGGCATCGGCCAGCAGGTAGCTAATCAGGCCCTAGCCCAGCTACCAATCATGGAAGACAAAATCGTCGATGACTATGTCAATGCCATCGGTACTAAGCTAGCCGCTTTAACCGGGCGAGATGAGTTTGACTATGAGTTCCACGTGGTCATGGACGATAGCCTAAATGCCTTTGCCCTGCCGGGGGGGAAAATTTTTCTCAACGCCGGGGCACTTACTAAAACCCACTCAGAGGCAGAATTAGCTGGCCTAATTGGCCACGAGCTTGCCCATGCCGTGCTCTCCCACGGATTTCAAATGGTCACCGAGGGCAACCTAACCAACAGTCTGGCGGCGTTTATTCCCATTCGAGAAGTAGCGGGTATTGCCGCCTCTTTAGCGGTATCAGGCTACTCCCGCGACATGGAGCGTCAGGCTGATGTTCTCGGTACCCAAATCCTCTCCGCCAGCAATTATGCAGCCGATGGGCTGCACAACCTGATGGTGACTCTCAAGGAGGAGGTAGACACTGACTCTGGAATTCGCTGGTTTGCCAGCCATCCAGCCCCGGACGAGCGTATTGGCTATCTTAAGCACCTAGTAGAGCAGGGGGGCTTCACCCGCTATACCTATGAAGGAGTCGAACCTCACCTGACTATTCGCCTCAGAGTTAATCAGCTCATGGCTACCTACCAGGCGGAGGAAGACAGACAGAACAGTCTCCGTCGCCCCTGAGTCCCTAGACCATTGGAGGCGCGATCGGCCCCAATCCCCTCAAATTTCAAGAACCTCGACGCCTATCAATGTAAAAGCCCAAGAGATAATATGTTGCAATTCTTAAACCCGCTTCTAACCAGGCTTACCCATTGATACACTAAGGGTCAGATCCAGAGCAGGTAAAGCTTTTGGAGTTTGGCGTTTGGAGTTTGTAAAATCGGAATTTCGCAACCAGTCGAAATTATTTAAGCCGGTTTGCTACTTCGGCCAAGCCCGACCTGCCACTGCCCGACCTGTCACGCACCCTATAGGGACTCATGGTAGATTCCGTTAAAAAGCCTGAATTTCAAGAGATGCGGCCTGGGGTTAAAACACCCTCCCAAGAAACCATCCTGACTCCTCGTTTCTACACCACTGACTTCGACGAGATGGCCACCATGGACATCTCTGCCAACGAGGAAGAGCTGCAAGCCATTCTGGAAGAATTTCGAGCTGACTACAACCGCCATCATTTCGTGCGGGATGACGAGTTCGGCCAGTCCTGGGATCACATGGACGAGGAAACCCGGCGGCTGTTCGTCGAGTTCCTAGAGCGATCGTGCACCGCTGAGTTTTCGGGGTTTCTCCTTTACAAAGAACTGGGCCGCCGCATCAAAGACCGTAACCCGGTCCTGGCCGAGTGTTTCACCCTCATGTCTCGAGACGAGGCCCGCCACGCTGGATTCTTGAACAAGGCAATGTCCGACTTCAACCTCCAGCTAGACCTTGGCTTCTTGACCAAGAGCAAGAAATACACCTTCTTCAAGCCAAAGTTCATCTTCTACGCCACCTATCTCTCTGAAAAGATTGGCTACTGGCGCTATATCACCATCTATCGCCATTTAGAATCCCATCCTGAAAATCGCATCTATCCGATTTTCAGGTTCTTCGAAAACTGGTGTCAGGATGAAAACCGCCACGGTGACTTCTTCTCGGCCTTGATGAAGGCCCAGCCCAGCATCATCAATGACTGGAAAGCCAAGCTGTGGTGTCGATTTTTTCTGCTGTCGGTGTTTGCCACCATGTATCTGAATGACCTGCAGCGCAGCGAGTTTTACAAGGCTCTAGGTCTGGATGCTCGGGAGTATGATATTCACGTCATTCGTAAGACCAACGAAACAGCCGCTCGGGTATTCCCCGTCACTTTGAATGTGGATCATCCGATCTTTTTTGAGGCCCTAGATCGCGCCGCGGTCGCCAACGAGCAGCTGTGCGCCATTGGTCAGTCTAATCAGCCCGGTCCGGTCAAGCTACTGAAGCGAGTTCCCCATGTCGCCGCCATTGGCTGGCAAATGGTGCGACTCTACCTGATGAAGCCCGTAGATGCACTGTCTCTGCGCGGCAAGGTTAGGTAGATAAAAAGACAGATTCGGCTTTCCCCCTTAGGTAGCGGCCCTAGATATTCTGGGGCCGTTTTTTTGCTTTCAATAGGGTAGGAATGCCCGGAGTATGGCTTCGAAGGTTTTACTCTTAAAGGATTACGCTAATCCCTATGGCTGTACCTATTTCAGCGCTAGTTCAGACCTGGCTCCGATGCTCCTGCAAAAATGTCCTTGCCAAAGGCATCTTTGCAAGCTTTGTGTTGCCGGTAGCCCTGGCGAGCAACCTACCGACCATGGCCCAAGTGTCTGGTGATGATGGGAATTCGTCTACTAGTTCTGAAAACTCAGGGGGACAGCAGCCAGCATCAGCAGAGGATTTAGACCTGCCTGAGGCCATCATCAATGAAAGTCCGGTTCTACGGGAATGGCTAGAACAGACGCCAGACATTGCCGATGAGATTTTGCACGATCCCAGTTTCCCAACCCGTGTGCGAGTGGGCTATGCCCATTTTCCATCCACGGGGCAGGCTGCTGGTATTCAGGTTGGTGTAGAAGACTGGTTTGTGATTTCTGGACGGGGGCTCACCATCAGCGGGAACTATGCCCGCAGCTTTGACGATCAGCGTCAATCCTATGGAGCAGAGGCGCGATACTATCTGCTGCCCCTGGGAGAGTATTTCAATTTAGCCCCGGTGGTAGGCTATCGCCATTTAGATACCCCAGACTATGGAACTGAAGGAATCAACATAGGGTTTCGGGTGGTGATAGTGCCGTCCCGCGGCGGTGGTGCTGACATCGCCATCAGCCAAACCTGGATAGCACCGGGCACTCAATCTGAAGTGGGTGTGACCGGGCTGTCCGTAGGCTACGGAATTACTCAAAAGCTACGCATCGCCACCGATGTCCAGTTTCAAAACTCTCAGTTCGGCCAAAACAGCCGTCTAGGGGTCGCTTTGGAGTACGTACCCTAAGGATAGATACCTGGAGAGGGCTTCAGAATCACCTTGGGACAGATATATTTACCCGTTACCTTTACGGTGCGACCTGGCTACTCGACCGAGAATCGTCATCCAAGAGGGTGCCTACTAAGCAGGCGCGGGTCATCACGGCCCCGCTGAAATCTGCCCCGACCAAATCGGCACAGAGGAGATTGGCACCCACCAGGGAGGCACCTGCTAGACCAGCCTCTCGCAGGTCGGCTTCTTCCAAATTGGCGTCGTCAAGTCGGGCTCCTTGCATCTCAGTGCCAGTTAGATTAGCGCCCTTGAGATTGGCACCGCTAAGGTTGGCCCCTCGCAGATCAGCCCCTCGCAGGTCGACCCCTCGCAGATTAACGCCCATCAGGTTACTGCCGCTGAGAAACGCACCACTCAAGCTGACCCCTTCTAAGCGGGCTCCCATGAGGTTGGCCCCCCGTAAATTAGCACCCCGCAAGTCACAGCCGGTGAGATCGCACTGCATTAGGTTGGTTCCCCAGAGATTTGCCCTGAGGTCAGCTCCAGCTATTTGAGCCCCAAGTAGATTCGCCCCTTCCAAGCGGGCCTGGTAGAGGCTGGAATGACTAAGATTTGCCCCCACTAAGCTGGCCCCGGCCAGATGAATACCCTTTAAATCGAGCTTTGACAGATCGCTATCCTCGAGATTGGCGCCTGGAGCATGGCGAATCTGGCCTGAGCGAATGGTGTCAATGTCCATAAACCTAAGAGGAAACAAACCTTAAGAGGAAACGGTGGGAGAAGAATAGGCTTCGCTAAAAGACTCTGTATCTGGCTCAACTTCTGGATTCAGCAGACCTGATGCCAGGGTGATTTTGGTCGGAATAGTCGGTAAACTGAGCCCTTGCTGCAGGCCAACCACCATTAATCCGAGCATTTCGACTAGTTTGGGATCCCACAGATGTCCTTCTTCTTGCTGGCAGGCGACCAAGGCCTGGTGTAAAAGCTGGCTGCGATCGCCCGCTGGTTCACCCTGTTGAGAATGGGCCAGGCGCTCCTGAAAGCAGCTCACCAAGGCTAGCATTCTTGATTCTAGAGGAATCTTGTCCCTCGCCAGGCCTGCCGGCTTACCACTACCGTCCCAGGCCTCTTGGCGATGGGCAATGATGGTGGCCACGGCCCGCAGGCGAGGCATCGTCCTGAGCAATTGAGCTCCTGGCTCTAGGGGACAGCTCGGGGCACTATCGGTCGAGGGCCCAGGCTCTGGATCCGCCGGGGCAACGCGGTGGAGTAGCCCAGCTAGCCGCAGTCGCTGGAGTCGCCAGGCAGGCAAATCTAGCAGCTGCCCCATCATGTCGAGCAATGCCGTCACCTCTTGGGAGGCAAACGGATTGGTCTGATCGCTGAGGTCAACCAGCTGGGCCATGCGCAGGAACGCCTGGAGGTTGTTTGAGGTCAGGTTGCTGTCGAGTTCTTCGCTGTCTTGAAACGTGGTGCTGTCTAGCAGGGTCTGACGACTGCTGCGCAAGTAGCTCACCACTCGGGTCACTGCGTCTCCCATGCCGTTGGGATCGATGTGACTGGTATCTATTTGGCTGAGCATGTGCGCTAGGCTCACCTGCAGGCTGCCCTGATAGCGACCGATGTGGTCGATCGCAAAGCCGATGGCCTGCCTCACCAGGCTAGGATCGAAGGTCCAAAAACCGTAAAACTTACGCTCTAAATCATGCTCGGGCTGCCCGCCTGGACCGTAGTCGGCCTCTGAAAGCTCTTGGCAAAGCACCATAGCCGAGTACTGAGAAGAAAGAATCATCAGGTGCCATTCCTGGGACACAGGATCAGATTCTTCCAGATCAACCAGTTCAACGTTGGGCTCTTGGCCGGTGGGATGGCTGTGAAATCCAGAACCTGGAGCCGCCATAATGACAATTTGCTGAGCCTGCTTGGCGATTTCGCCGTAGCGATCGGCCTCTTGCAAATACCATTTACCCTGCTGAAAAGCCGTAATCACGACGGGGGCAGACTCCGATGCCAAAATGCAGTCTTCTAAGGCATGGCACAGAGCCACCAGCGTATTTTTGTAATAAACCCCAAAGTTAATGGGAGTTTGACCGGCGGCCTGTCTCTCAGAAATTAACCGCTTTAGAATCGAGCCCTCGAGCATGGCTTTTAGTTAGATCAGTACTATCGGCAGATGTTCAATACCCAAACGGAGGTGCCGCTATGGGCAGGCAAACTTATGAATGTAATCAGTGCTACCTATTACCTATCAGAATACCGCAGACATTGGTCGGCGGTCGGTTTCTAACGCCGCTGTCAGGGCTTCCTCGAGCGGCGATCGCCCTAGTCGCTGCTCCAAAATATCCATCACTTCCCGGCCAAAATCATTGGGATTACGCTGCCAGGCCTCCAGGCAAACTTCTCCGAAGAAAGATCCCATGGGTTCAGGGTTCCAGAGGAGTTTTCGGGCCGTCCAGGGCATCACGCTCATGGGATTGTAGCCAGGTTTCAAGATCTTATGCTCAAGGGCATAGCCTTCCAGATGGGTGTGGGGCTGCAAGCCAATAAAGAAAATAGCAGGCTCGACCTTGTCACGGCCAAACACGGATTCTAAGGCCCGATGATAGGCAACGGTCTGACGAATGGTTTCCGGTCGTTCATCAATCACATTGAAGGAGTAGTTGACCGAAACCAGATCGTTAAAACCGGCCGCTTTTAAGTCCTTACAGTTGCTCAAAACGGTACGCAGGTTATAGCCCATGCGCATCTTCCGCACTAGTTCCTGGGAACCACTGGTGATGCCAATCTCAAAATAGTTCATACCGGTTGCAACCATTAGTTCGCAAATTTCCGGGGTGAGATTATCAGCGCGGATGTAAGCCGCCCAGTGGATATCATCCATGCCCGCCGCTAAAATCTTGCGCAGCAATTCTTCCACATCAGGAATAAACCGACGGGCAGGGATAAACTGAGCATCGGTAAACCAGAAGTTGCGAATCCCCCGGTTATAAAGCTGCTGCATTTCTTTGACAACTTCCTCAGCCGGATTGATCCGTACCTGCTTACCCTCTACGACGGTGTAGATACAGTAGCAGCAGTTGTGGGGACAGCCCCGCTTAGTTTGTACGCCGATATAAAAGTCTTGTTCCTGGAGATAGTACTCAAACTCTGGCCAGATTTGGCTGATGTAGTCGTAATTACAGGCGGATTTCTCCACTGGAGTCGGGGCTTCGTGAATCATCGCTGGGCGAGGTAAAGTCTGACCAACCACATAGCAGCGCTCGCCAGAAAAATCCTGCCCCCGGAGCAGCTTCTCTAGCAGGGCTTCCCCTTCCCCGACGGAGACGATAGTGCCCGTCGGCAACAGGGTGGCCATCTGCTCATAGAAAACGCTAACGGCTCCGCCTCCGACAACTGCTTGCACCCCTGGGTTGTACAGCTGGGCTCGATGCAGCCCTCGTTCGACCAGTCGTTTGTTGCGGTTGAGTTCGCTGTAGTAGGCGGTCGTCACTCGCAACCCACCGATCGCCCCCCGTAATTTCACCAAGGGGTTGCGGGCATAGAACACCTCAAAAGCATTTTGGAGAGGATTTCCCCCCCGGCCGCCAACGGGGGCATAAATTTGAATATCGCGCCAGGAATAAACCAGCAGCGTTGGCTTAAATTCATCGATACAGCTATCAAGGGCACTGCCAAAATCAAGGGGTGGCACGGCTCCCAAATCAAAGATGCGCTGCTCTAGCTGAGGAAAGCACTTGTGAAGATGATCGGCTAGATAGACAACTCCAATTGGGAAAATCGGGTTGCAGGGCAGCCTAACGTAGAGTACGCGAGAATCAGAAACGAGTTGGGAGAGAACCATGCAGTTGTGCTCCGTGACATTCCAAAACTGAAGCCAATATCCCCTAGCTGGTGGAGAAACTGATCGATGCAGGCTGCGATCGCAGCTTTCTCATCTAAGCAGGGCTGATGGAGATACAGAATTCAGTTTTTTTCACATATCTTCACAATAACATTGTCAACTCAAGGCCGGCCTGTACCACCTCCTTTTTTGCCCTAGGCTAGGGAAAGCTAGCCATTGGTTCATGCTTAAAACCCTCAGCCAGGGCCATCTCAGCCTGCTAGAAACCTGTCCTCGCAAGTTTCAGCACACCTATATTGATCAGCTAGGCAGCCCCATTGACCCAGATCTGCAGGAACGACTACGGTGGGGGAGTCAGTTTCACCTGCTGATGCAGCAAAGGGAAATGGGCTTGCCTGTGGCCGCTCTCCCCGCCGAAGATGGTGAGTTTCAGCTCTGCATTCAGGCTTTAGTAGATGCCGCCCCAGAGCTCTTTGAGCCCAATACAGCCGAGCTGCGTCTGAGCGAACAGCCCTGTACGCTGTTTCTGAATGGTTATTTGCTGACTGCGGTGTACGATTTACTCCTGATTCGGCCGGGACGGGGCCAAATTATTGATTGGAAAACCCACCTGAAGCCAAAGACCTCTGCCCAGCTGGTTCAAGACTGGCAAACCCGTCTCTATCTATTCCTATTGGTGGAAACCACGCCTCTGACCCCAGATCAGGTGAGCATGAGCTACTGGTTTGTCCGCTGCCAGGTACCTGAGACTGGAGCATTTGCCCCACAGCAGGTGACCATCCCCTATTCCCTAGACCAGCATCGTCAAACTCGGGCCGCCCTTCAACGGCTGACGGACCAGCTCACTCATCTTCTGGACCAGCCCCAGGCGTTTCCCCAGGTTGAGGCTGCTAAGGGGATCTGTCGCGACTGTTCCTTTGACTACCGGTGCGATCGCGTTGCTAAACGGGCAAGCCTATATTTTCCCCCCCTATCAGCCGTGGCGGAAGTGCCCATCAAACCGATTTCCTAGCTGCCCGCCGGTTTAAATATTGCGTTGGCCGGGTAGGTTAGACACAGGTGATCGCCGAAACGATCAGAACTAGGAGCCTACCCGACGCGCAATCGGTCAAAGTATTGGCTCGATTACTACGCCTTTACAAAAGCTGCTTGACAAAACTTTCCTGATTGTGACCGTTGGCCTGGAAAAATGTTGTAGTCGCTTATGCCCCCTCACAAGCGTTCGGTGCCCCCACTCACTGGGACCATTTTGGGTGTACATACGTGAATGCCATTCGTTCTTCAAAAGTAACTGAATATGCGCTTCTAGCTGGATCTGGTGCAGGTGCCTTGGCCTCAGTTGTGGCGCAGAATGCAATCTATGCCTCAGCGCCCCTGACCCTGCTAGCCGCTCTCGGGATCCTTAACCGCAGCCGCCTCGAACGTCAGCTGGAACATGCAGAAGCTCAGCTGAGCGATCGCACCGATCGGCTCTCTAACAAGCTGACCTCGGTAGCCAAGCAGATTAGCGCCATGCCATCGCCAGAAGCCGTTGCCAACTCCCAGCGGCTAGTAATGGAGCGCACCGATCGCGCCTTAGTTAGCTTTTCTCGAGATATTAGGACCATTAAGCGGGAAATGGGTCAGCGGCTAGACGGCCTGCAAATTCCCGATTTGGCTCCGGTTAGCCAAGAGATTATGCGGCTTAAAGAACAAGGTGAGAGCCTGCAGACCTCCCTAGATCATGTCAACAGCCAGGTCAATCGGCTCTCATCCCTGCCGCGACTCCAGGACGCCGAAAATCAGCTAGCTCAGCTCAAAACCGAGATCATGCAGCTCAGGGTCAACGTAGAAGCTACCACCGGGGAGTCCCGAGCCGCGATCGCTCACCTCAACGATTCAGTCAACCATGTGGAACGGGGGCTCAAGCAGCTACCGGTGATGCTAGATCCGCGACTGATCCGTGAAGAGATGCAGCATTTGGTGAACACCGTCACCGAACTAGTGCCCCAGCGGGATTTCAACAACCTAGCCACCCGTTTGCAGGAACTCCACCAGCGTCAGTCTGAACTGCGGCGGTCAGTAGATGCCCTGCGCCAGTCCCAAACTGACAGTTTCCCAAGCGATCAGACAGCCACTCAACAAGCTGTTCAACAGCAGATTGCCTATCCCAATCAGCGCCTAGAAACACTCCCTGGGATATCCGCTCAAAACAGGCAGATGATCGCCGCTGGTCCATCCATCCCCGTTTCACCGCAGCCGCAAACGCCGATTCATGCTGCCTCGCCCGGGGCGACCTCCCAGGGCATGTCCCAGTGGATTGTGGATTTCCCCCGGGTGGCAGGAGAGCATGAATCAGCCAGTCGGAAGGCCTTAAAGGCGGCCCTGGATCGAGCCCAAGAACGGGTCTTACTGGTATGGCCCTGGGCTCTAGACTTAGAGCTAGACGACGACCTTATTCGTAAATTCCACCAGCTGTTAGAACGGGGCTGCCAGCTAGAAATCGGCTGGTGTCACCGCGATCAAGCCCGCCAGGGAAGGCTGTTGCGCTCTATTCATCAGCGCTGGCAGCTAGCCCCAGAGCATCTCAAACCCTTGAGGGCAGCTCTGAACCGTTTACTCCCCTTACGCCGAGCCTATGCCCAGAGGTTTCGCTTCAAAATTCTGGGCACCGATGAAGGGTTTTTGGTGTGCGATCGCACCTTTGCGATTCTCAGCCTGCAAGAGTTACCAGCTCAAAGCACCGTATTTCCTGAACTGGGGCTGAAACTCCAAGTTGAAGACCCCGCCATTATCGAAGCCCTGATCAGTCGCTTCGACAACCCTGACCTCACCCCAGAGGACGCTCGGGCTTACTTTAATCGAGCTACGACTCGCTGCGACCTCAGAGACTACCAGGGAGCTATAGACGATTACAGCCAGGTGTTAGCCCATCTGCCAGACCACGCCATCGCCCTCAATAATCGCGGCGTTGCCTACGCCGAACTGGGACGCAGTGCCGATGCTGAAGCTGATTTTTCCCAGGCGATCGCCACAGGAGTCGATCTCTACGCCGCCTACTGCAACCGTGGCTGGCTACGCCTCGATCAGGAGCGTTTTCCAGCCGCCATCCAGGATTTCACCGGCGCCATTCAGAGTAATTCAGATTGCCCCATTCCCTATGTATATCGAGGCAATGCCTTTCAGCAGCTAGGGGACTTTAATGCAGCCATCACTGATTACAACCGGGCCATTGCCTGTAGCTACGGCAGCCCCATTCCCTATATCTACCGCAGCGCAGCCCATCAGCAGCGAGGAAACCTCCAGCAGGCTGTCACTGACTTAGAGCTCGCTCAGCAGTGCCTATCCGCCCATGGAGATTCACAGGTGCAGCTGACCGTAACCCGTACCCTCCAAAAACTTCGGCAGCTGGTCAGGCCTCAAAATTCTGTATCCATCATGGCGCCCAGCACTCACCCTTAACAGGCAAATTCTGGATCCACCACTATGCATGGCTGTCTTCCACTAGGCGACAAATCGGCTGTGACAGAAGACCTTATCGATAGACTCGTCTTGTTTCTTGTAGCAAAAGCAAGAAAAGTTTTAAAAGCTTCATGAATTCTGTTTTCAGCTCCTCAAACTCTGGCTTTCTAAGGCTAAGAAAAACTGAAGAAGCTAATTAGAAAAAAATGTATCCTATCCCCTTAAACAGCACGGATTCAACCAGTTAACCTGCTTTCAGGAGCTGATTAGCCTGAGAGAGATGAGATTAGTATTTGAGAATCAACTTGATTTTCCTAACATGCTTGAAAGCCGTGAAATGACAGCCATACAGCAGTATGTCCTAGTCGTTGACTCTAGCTATGAAGATTTCCAGGACATTCGCTCATTGCTGAGTGGTCTGCCCTGCCCTGTGTTCGTGGCCGGATCGACCGAGCAGGCTGTCGCCCAAACCCAGCAGGGGCAGCCCTATCTGGTTATACTGGCCGGCGATCGCGATAACTGGTCTCAGCCCCTGGTGCATCGCCTTCGCCAGATGACTCAGCGTACCAACGTCACTATCGTGGCGCTTACAGATACAGCTGATCCCCTCTGGGGAGAATCTGAAGACAATCCCGACATCGACGGATTCCTAGTCAAACCCGTCAGTGGCGATGTGCTCAATCTATTAGTTGAGTCTGCCCTAGCTAAACAGGCTCAATCGGTTTCGCAGGCTCGATAGCCAGCTTGTAGGTAAGCTGCCATGGGTATGCTGAAAGTATTACTTATCATTCGCTTTAGGTCGAATTTGCTGTGCCACCCCGAGTTCTTCCAGAGAGCAGCGTCCGTATCTTCAAATTCTGGTTTGGCGACAGTCTCCGGGATGGCCTCAACGATACCCATGAACTGTATTTCCTCTCCCAGAGCCGTCCCGCCCGGGAGCGCTCCCATCTATATCAGCTAGCCCATAAACTCTCTGCCCAGGGAGCCGAAGTTTTGATCACGGCAGGAACAAACCGCTGTAGTCTGTGGGTCAGTCTTCGCAATCAAACCCTAGCCGCTGAAGCACTCACACACCATGGCCGAGCTACATTGCCTCCAGCGGAGGACGGGGACAAACCTTTCCTGACATCAGAACGAGCTGCTAGGGATGATTGAGTCATTCTCGCTGAACTTTCAGGCTCACATCTTTAAACGCGACTCTGTACGGGAATTCCCTCCCTCAAGCCGAACAAATTTTGGACAAAACAGTGCATCTTTTGTCTAGGAAGCTACAATCATGGAAGGTTAGTGGCGCACTACCCGCAGTTTGATGCTGACATTCACACTGCAAGTGATGCCAAATGTCCCGCAAGAAGTGCATAGCTGAATTTCAAGGAATTTAATCGTACTGCTGTTCTAGCAGCGATAAGCAATGCAGCTGAAGGCACATTCTTGTTTCGGGTGCTAATTTGAATTAAGCCTTTGTCTTGAACTTAGAGGAGCACGAGGAATCGCGGCATGACTCAAGCTAATCAACTGCTTGGAACCATTCAATCTGGAAACGAGCTAGATCTTTTGATTGACAGCGACGGGGAAAAGGACTTTGGGGGTTCTAACGAAGAGGAAGGACGTGCCAAAGCTGCTAAAGGCAAAACACCCCGACGCCGCAGCCCTCAAGCCAAAAAGCGTCACTACACTGAAGACTCCATCCGTCTCTATCTCCAGGAAATCGGACGGATCCGCTTGCTAAGAGCTGAAGAAGAGATTGAGTTGGCTCGTAAGATCGCTGACCTCCTAGAGCTAGAACGGGTTTATGACGATTTAGTGGACTCGCTCCAGCGTGACCCTCGCGACGATGAGTGGGCTGGGGCAGTCGACATGGAAGTAAGTGCCTTTCGTCGTCGGCTCCATTTGGGTCGTCGGGCCAAAGACAAAATGGTTCAGTCAAACCTCAGGCTGGTTGTATCCATTGCCAAAAAATATATGAACCGAGGTCTATCCTTCCAGGATCTGATCCAGGAAGGCAGCTTGGGTTTGATTCGGGCCGCAGAGAAGTTTGACCACGAGAAGGGCTATAAGTTTTCTACCTACGCTACCTGGTGGATTCGTCAGGCCATTACCCGAGCGATCGCCGATCAGTCTCGAACTATTCGCCTACCGGTTCACCTGTACGAGACTATTTCCCGGATTAAGAAAACGACTAAGCTCCTATCTCAAGAGCTAGGACGGAAGCCGACCGAGGAAGAAATCGCCACTCGCATGGAAATGACCATCGAGAAGCTTCGTTTCATTGCAAAATCCGCCCAGCTTCCCATTTCCTTAGAGACTCCAATTGGCAAAGAAGAAGATTCTCGTCTGGGCGATTTCATTGAATCCGACGGTGAGACCCCAGAGGATCAGGTTTCAAAAAGCCTATTGCGGGAGGATTTAGAAGGGGTGCTGGGCACTCTGTCTCCGCGGGAGCGCGATGTGTTGCGGCTGCGTTATGGCTTAGATGACGGTCGTATGAAAACCCTGGAAGAGATCGGTCAGATTTTCAATGTTACCCGTGAGCGCATCCGCCAGATTGAGGCCAAAGCTCTTCGCAAGCTGCGCCATCCCAATCGCAACAGCATTCTCAAGGAATACATTCGATAGGCTATAGCGGTTTAATCAAAAACCGCTACAGCAAACCGTTATAACATCAGTCAACAGGCCGCACAGTGTTGCGGCCTGTTTTGTTTCCACCCGAATCACAAGAATCATCAGGGTCCTGAAATAAAAGCACAGGCTTAAATAGGATGTGGACAGAACAGGTTTTTATTGGTACGCTTGTTCTTTAGCAGTAAACATGTCCTAGGCCTGCTTTAACTATGGAACCTCTCACTAAAGCACAAAAAGAACTCTACGACTGGTTAGAGGAGTTTATTCGGGTTAATCAGCATTCTCCGTCTATTCGGCAAATGATGGTGGCGATGGGGCTTAGTTCTCCAGCCCCTATCCAAAGCCGTCTGGAGCATCTTCGTAAAAAGGGGTATGTTGAGTGGACCGAAGGCAAGGCTCGCACCTATCGGCTAAAAAACGCCGCCCGTGGGCTCCCCATACTAGGGACGATCGCCGCCGGCTACGTCAACGATGTGTTTACTGATGATGTTGAGCGGCTCAACCTAACTGGTTTGCCGATCAAGCCTGAGGACTATGCCCTCCGAGTGACCGGAGATAGCATGATTGATGAGCAGATCTGCGATGGCGACATCGTCATCATGCGCCCGATTAAGGATCCCCAAAGTATCCGTGAGGGAACCATTGTTGCCGCTCGAGTGGAAAGCGGAACGACTCTTAAATCTTTTTACCGCAACGGGAATCTAATTCAGCTCAAGCCCGCTAACCCTAACTATCCAGTTATGGAATTTGAGGCGGACATGGTTGATATTCAGGGTCGCCTGATTGCTGTTTGGCGCGGTATTGATCCTGAGCTGGTGGTTTAGAGGTTGAGGATTTATCCCTTGTTGTAACAATTCGCCGAGAAACAATCTGAAGCTGATTGAACACGCGGTCGGGGTAATACACTATCCCTTGGCAAGGATGATTGCCGTGATCGATATGTCGTTCCCCGTCTACATGAAAGCCCGGAATTTTTTCTCCCTTTTGGCCGTACTCGCCGCGTTGCTTTTAGCCATTGGCTTAGGTACTTTTTGGACCTTAACTGCCCGTAGTCCCTTGGGCTTGCTTCGGCATGGAGGGCAGCTTTTACCTGAAGCGGCTCAATTCGTCCCAAAACAGTCACCGATCGCAGCTTCAGTACTGGTGGCCCCACATCGGCTGACGGATCTTTGGCAGCTATTAGCAGCCCCTGATATCCGTGGTGATATTCAAGCCGAGGTAAAACGGATAGAGGGGTCTTTGCTGGCCGGAACGGGATTATCCTACCAGGCGGACTTTAGGCCCTGGTTGGGAGAGGAAGTCACCTTTGCTCTGACCTCTCCAGATTTGGACGAGACTGACGAGAATGGTTTGCAGCCAGGATATCTATGGGTGCTTTCCTGCCGCGATCGCAGTTTAGGACAGGAGACCTTAGATCTCTACTGGCAGCAGCGGGCCATTTCTGGCAGCCGCTTGGTGTTTGAGCAGTTTGCCGGCAGCCAATTGATTTCAGCTCGAACAGTTGATGCTGGAACGCCCACCAAGGTAGCTATGCCAAAGAGGGCTATTTTGTCGCCCACCAGCCCCCAGCTGATTGAGGCTAGTGCTATCGTTGGTGACCGATTCGTGTTGCTGGCTAATTCTGTCCTGGTACTGAAGCAGGCTCTAACCGCTGCCCAGTCCCGCATTGGCCTCAGCCGAGACGCTGGGTTCCAATCCGCCCTTGCCGCCCTGCCTGGACCACGGGTTGGCCTAGTGAGGATCAATCTGCCCCAAAGTTTGCGCTGGCTGGGGCTAGTCGATGGACCTAAGCTGCTAACGACAGGACTGGGAGACACC
>PYEQ01000462.1 GCA_003017785.1 filamentous cyanobacterium CCP5
GTTTGAGGATCGGGTAGAGGTGGCAGTGGGGGATTTACGGCGTCCCGATACCCTGCCAGAGGTGGTGGCAGGGGTGACCCAGATTATCTGCGCCACGGGCACCACGGCCTTTCCCTCGAAAAAATGGGACGCCGACTTTGAAGATGATCTGTCCGGGCTGCCGTCGGTGCTGGCCTGGGGCCGAATTTACTGGGATGGGGACTATCGCCGCCGCCATACTCGCAATCGACCGGAGCACATCGACGGGGACGGGGTGGCCAATCTGGTGGCGGTGGCGCAGGACCTGCAGCGGTTTGTGTTTGTCTCCTCCGTTGGCATTGAGCGCAAAGACCAGCTGCCCTTCTCGATTCTGAACGCCTTTGGGGTGCTGGATGCCAAGCAGCGGGGAGAAAAAGCGATTATCAGCTCCGGCCTGCCCTACACGATCATTCGCCCCGGTCGGCTCACCGACGGTCCCTACACCTCCTACGATTTGAATACGCTGCTCCAGGCCAAAACCAGCGGCGATCAGGATGTTGTCATCGGTACCGGAGATGAACTCAACGGTCAGGCCAGCCGCATCGACGTGGCGGCGGCCTGCGTCGCCTGCCTCAGCCATGGGGTGACGGAAAATCAAATTTTTGAGCTGGTCAATCAGGGAACCCGACCGGCTCAGTTTAGCTGGGGCGATCGCTTTCAGACCCTATTAGAATCCGGGCGGGCCTCCTCCGACTGAGTCAGTCAGCTCAGGGGCAGCCCCTGGGTTAGCTACAGCTTCCGAGGGCCGCTGGCTGCCGTTTGTCTTGCTACGATCTACCGTATAGCTAACCTGATTGAGGATAGTGACATGGCTCCCGATGCGCCCAAACCCGTCCCGGCTTCTGAAGAAGGGACTGAAATCATGGCCGTCAGTGATGAAACTAAGGCCCTGGTAGAAAAGAACATGCCCAACGAGTCAGACCAGGTAAAGCAGAAATTCGGCGAGCTGGTGGAGGCGATTAAGCAGCAGGCCACCCAGGAAGTCGAATCCGCTGAATCCATGAGCAAAGAGGCTTACGTGGAGGCGGTCGAACAGGCCCAGGCTACCCTCAAGCGGGCCCAGGACTTTTTCTACCAGCAGGAACAAACCCTGGAGACCAATGTCAACCAGGTGCGGGACGAAGCCACCCAGCAATGGGAAAAGATCGTCGCAGATATGCAGGACATGGGAAATCGGGTGGAGCGGGCCGTCAACGCCGCCTGGACGATTCTGACCGAACCCACTGACTCCGATCAGTCTGGGCAAAGCTGAGAATCGACCCCTGGAAAGATGCTGACCAGACCGGGCCGGGTTTAAGGTAAGGTTATTCCGGCAGGGTGTTAAAAGTGCGGTCCATTGGGCGTTCTAGCAGCTTGTCCGGCGATGTCTTACCGCTGCCTTCCCCGCCGTGCCCATCCGCCACCAGTCGCCTAAAGTCATGCGATCGCAGCCCCTGCGGCGACTTCTCCATGTCTCTGCGACCGTGGTAGCCGTCGCCTATCTGGTTTTCGTCCTGACCGTTGCCGTGTTGAGCGGCTTCTCTAACGGCGTTGGGATTGGCCTGCGGAGTTTGGCTGCCGCCCTGCTGCCGCCCCTGGTAGCAATCTACCTGGGGTTTTTATCCGGCGTTAAGTTCCCCATTAACCGTAGCCGCTCACCGCGGATCAATAATTTTGTGCTATTCACCCTCTGGACCCTGCTGATCATGGGCCTGGTGGGGATAGTCAATCCCTTGGGATTTCCGCTGCTGGAACTGCTGTACGCCCTGACCCTGGCGGCGATGATCTGGCGCTTCAAACAGGGGGGAGCCTTTGCGGCCCTGGCGGCCTGTGCCTATGGCATTCTCTGTGGAGGGTTGCTGTTCACGGCGATATTTGGCTGGCCCCACGGCAGCTAGCGATGCCAAAGCATCGGTTAAAGGCATTTGAAAGATTGATTTGCAACGTTTGACCCGTAGTACCCAGGAGGTTTGCCCCCATGGATGATGCCACCCAACGCTATAACCCTGATTCGGACCAGTCCCTAGCCGATCGTCAGGCTGAGGCGGTTCGCGTCGGCGCAGAAGACCAGAGCGCCCAGGTCGGAGCCGATATTCCCAAGGGCGATCGCATGGCCTCCGGTAGTCCGCCCGTGGCAGGCGACCCCGACGCCATGGCCGAGCAGGCTAAGATGGTCGGCGAAGAAGCCATCGGCGGCACAACCCCAACCCCCGACCAAGACGTGGTGGACGACATTGGTGAGGCCGTGGGGGTCCAGATGGATCCTGACCAGCCCGTGGAGGTTACGGAGGAGATGCGAGATCGAGACCGGCAGCGTTGGGAACTCGATCCCGAATCCGAGGGGCGGCCTTCAGAGACCCGGCCCTTCAATCCGTAGATGGCTGGTAGGGCCAAGCATTCATCATGATCACTGAAGCAATCGCGGTTAATGCTTGGCCCTCTTTTCTTTAAATCAAGCCCCAGCCTTGTCAAGGCAGCCATAAGAAACGGGCTAATCAATCCCCCCCGCGCCCTGGTAGCGTAATCTGGACACAGCTAAACCCAAACACCACGGAGGTCACACAGCATGGGTGCCATATCCGGCGTCGATAGCTTCACAGCCGCTGGCAACATCGGGGTCGCTGTCATGGAAGGCAGCGTTACCCTCGCTGTCAAAGACTTTGAGACCGGTGCAGAGTCCTCAACTCTGCATGCTTTTTTGACCATCAACGGCAAGTTGGAAAAACGCCCCATTGATCTGGGCCCCCTGCCCCAGACCAGCGGATCCTTCAGCCTGGAACTGCCGGTCGGCACCGATATCAGCCTGCATAACACTCTCCTGATTCGCGATCTGGCCACAGAGACCACCGTGGCTAAGGCCAGAATTGCCTGACCTCCCTAAGCTGGTGGCTACCAGGGCGATCGCTCTGGCCTAGCCAGGACAGGGAAATTACCGCTTTTACAGCACTATCTATCGAATTAAACCCATAGCTCCGGTCTGGCTTTTTGGTAGCAAGCCATGGAGTACTTTCATGGTCTCAATGTCCAGGCTCTCCTGGAGCGGATGGCAGCCGTTTGGCGATTTGACGTTGCATCCCACCGGCAAGAGTTGTTACATTAGCCATCAGTTAACAAAATTTAACATGACTGTCTAGGGAGCTTGATGGGGCTCGGGCAAATTATCGTCGGCCAGGGGCAGTCCTGGCTTTTTGCTCCTGAGCCCACGCAATTCCTGCCCAGGGCTGCTTTGGATTTATGGATATGATGCAGGTTTTAAAGATGTACGCCGCTGGACAGCGAGATTTTAGGCACGTGGATTTCCGTGAGGCCCAGATGGCCGATTTGCATCTGCCAGATGCCTGTCTGCGCCAGGCCAACCTAGCCCAGGCCCAGCTGTCTCAATCCTGCTTAGAGAGGGCAGACATTCAGGGCAGCAATCTGTGGCGGGTCAACTTGAGCGGTGCTAACCTCCGCTGGGCAAACCTGAATCGAACGGTTTTGATTCGGGCCTGCCTGGAGCGGATCAACTTGTTCCAGGCCAGCCTGGTAGAAAGTGACTTACGCCTAGCGCTGATGCAGCGATCGCTGCTGTGCCAGGCAGACTTCAGACATGCGGATTTAAGCTACGCCGACCTGACTGGGGCCGACCTGACCGGGGCCGACCTGCGCTATGCCACCCTGGTGGGCACAGATTTGCGGGGAGCTCGCCTAGCCGGTGCCAGGTTTGCCTGGAGCAATATGGATAGAGCCCATGTGCACCTGCCAGCGGTAGAAGCCAGGGACTTGATTTTAGGACGCCCCATCGACGCCGCCCAAATTGTCTTTCCCCCTCAGTAGATCGCCTCTTCAGGCGACTTTGATCGCGTCTAGAGATGACTTAGTCACCGTCACTCTTCTAAGGGGGCCTGCCAGTCGGGACAGGCTGAAGGTTCCCGCCAGCCAAAAGGGTGCATGGCGCAGATCAGGGGCGTTCTAGCATCTCCTCGGCCGTAGCGCACACCGTGATAGTGGTGACAGCCAGCGCAGGCTTCAGGCCGCTGAGGGGTGGGTTTCGAAAAGCCTACCTGCGATCGCAGGATCTGCTGCTTACTCCGATGTCGATGCCAAAGTAGATAGGCCCGGCGGCGGCTCACCTCGTTGGCCCGGTGGAATAATTCGTCGGTAACGCTCATGGCGATGCTCTAGGCCTTATTTCTATAGGCTAACCAGAGAACCCAAGGTTCAGGCAAGTGTAAACCAG
>PYEQ01000463.1 GCA_003017785.1 filamentous cyanobacterium CCP5
CACCAGACCCTAATCATAGAGTTCATACAGCCTTTTAAATAAAGCTTTAATATAAGAAGTAGTTCAACAAATATAAGCAAATTTACCTCTATGTTTTTTCATTTCAGTAGATTTACGGAATCCATTTACATGAGTTCATGTAAACCATAGCCGAAAGTATGCTGATTTTTAGTGAATCTGAATCTTGATATTAATACAGCACTTCAGAAATTCTAGTTATGTAAGCAGCGTCTTACTCAAATTGGCGTTATCTAAGTGCTACCAACGAGAAAATATGGCTTCAGCGATGCTTACTTTCGTTGTCGTGCCTAGGTAATGTCCACAAATCTTTGCGAAACATCGGCTATAGCCAATTTCCCACCAGCACAAACGGAGCCCAATAGAAAGGATGCGCATATTGTGGATCGTTCAATAGCACCATTTGTGCCTGCCTCAATGCTTCTGCTTTTGAAGTTCCGTCTTGAGCCAGCTGATGATAAAATTCCGAGATTAGCGCTGATGTTGATTGATCATTCACTGCCCAAAGGGTAGCTAGAGTACTGCGGGCCCCAGATCTAACGGCAAATCCAGCGAGGCCTAAAGCTGCCCGATCATCTCCCTCAGCAGTCTCGCAAGCGCTGAGGACCAATAGTTCAATGGGTTTTTGAATTTCAGGCAGTTGCTCTCTCACAAGCACTTGAAAATCTTGAATCCTCAATGGCTCATCCCAACCAATCAAAAAAGTTTGGTCCAAGCTAGAGCTAAACTGGCCATGGGTGGCCAGGTGCAGAATAGGAAAGTCATTTTGATTGACTTCTTTTTGTAGGGTACTCGCTGTGAAGCGTTCATTAATAAATACGGAAGTTGGAAACGTACTTGAGATTGATTCCAGTTCACGGGCGACACCGGGAAGGGCTGGAAATCCCTGATGGGCTTCTGTGATAGCACCTGCCAAAATATTGGGGCGTCTTGCCACAGATTCTCGAGGCGGTAGCAACTGCATCCCCGGTGTTAGAGCGACGTTAAATTCTTCAATGAGATAGTCTTTTCCAGAATGCAGGGCGGCGATGGGGATATTCCGCAAAGCACCATCTAGCACAAATACCAGGGTATCGATTTGTTGCTCTTTCAAAGTCGCCTTTAGAGGGGCCACTAACCATTGATAGAGAGTTTCCGAAACCTGTAGGCGAACTGACCGGTCAAATACAGGATTCAAAGACTGTAAATACTCCTCAACGGTCTGATTAAGCTCTGCCTCGGTGATTGACAGGCTATGGTGCTGAAGCGGCTTTCCAGGGACTGAGGTGATCACCAGTAAACGCTCTGGCAAAATAACTGGATAAATCACTGCCGCGGTCGAATCAATTTGGTCGATTTGCTGAGCCTGAATATCTAGGCAGGCCGATCGGAAGAAATTTTGCAGCTCAGCTAGCTGCAAATCCTCGATCGCCTGCCTGGCCATTTGCAGACTTGCTTCGCTGGCATCTTCTGAAATGAGTAAGTCAACAAACTCTCGATAGATCGGTTCAACCGCATCTCGGAATGAAAAGCGCACTGCCGAGTCTGCCGCCATTAGGTCAGAGCGAATTAGTTTCAAGGTGTCAACAGATGCCTGATAAGCGGAGATCGCCGCTTGTTGATGCTGATGGACTTCTTGGCCGTTGGCAGTCTTGGCCTTTGCTTTTAAGATGCGACCTTTTTGCCACTGCCAGCGATAGGCAATATCTTGGGAGTTTAGTTGTAACGATAGGTCTAGGGCCTGGTTGGTTAGATCGAGGGCGTAGTCATACTGCTGGGTGTGTTCATAGACAGCACCTAGCTGACCTAGGGCATAGGCCTCGGCTCGCTGGTCATTTAAAACTTGAGCATGGCGAATAGCTGTCGAGAGGTACTGGGCAATTTCACCCGCTGAAGATGATGCAGAGAAGTCCGAATTCTGTGCCACTGCTAAAAGATTCGATGCCAAGTTCACTTGGGCATAAATGCCCATGCGACTCGGACTCAGTGTGGCTGTCAGGGGCTTAAGTCTAGACAGTCGATGTTGAGCCAAGTCCCACTGCTGAGTCTTCACCAAAAGAGAGACCTCACTCAATGCCGCCGTTGCTTCTGATAAAGGGCTAACCGCTGTCTGAGCAGCCATGGCGTAGGCCTGGACAGCAGCGTCATATTGTTCGGTACCTTGATAAGCGTTGCCTAAGCTAAGCCAAGCTACGCTGATAGAAGCGCGATCGCCCACTTCCTCTGCAAGCTGGATACTTTCTTGCAGAACGTCTTTGGCCTCCTGTAAGTTGCCTGTGATTTGAAAAACATCACCCAAACTTTTGAAACCTGCCACCTTCAGGGCAGAGCTAGGTAAAGCCGCTATGTCTGTTTGAATATCGATGAGCTGGAGATAGGCCTGACGATACAGGCCCAGAGCCTGCAGCGCCTGGACCTGATTAATTCGACTGCCTAGAGTTCCCTCTTGATCATTAGCCTGACGGTAGAGCTGTTCAGCTTGGACCCACAGGGTGTGTGCTTGCTTAGCCTGACCGTTGGCCAGTAAGGTTGCCCCTTGAGTATTAATGGTTTGAGCCTGCAACAGAACACCCTGAAGCTTATTCTTATCGATGTCGGCTAGTAGTTGCAGACTACGCTGAATCGCTATCTCAGCCTGCTCCCAATCGCCTAACTGTCGGTACGTGTTCGTGAGGGCATTGAGAATAGTGATTTGGCTGGGGCGATCGCCCCGCCGTTCGGCCTCCCTATAGGCCGCTTCCCAAGCGGTTCGAGCCTGTTCATACCGGCCTAGCTGATAGGCTTGCTGAGCCTGAGAGCCTAAATCATCCGCTGATGTAACCTGCTGGGCTAATGCCACTGGCTGCGGACCAAAGGCAGCAATAGCAGGGGTTGAGTGGGTAGTAATCAAAATGCTGATGGCCATTAATAGGCCATATTGACCTAGACGAGAATTCATAATTAGAGCGTGTCCTATGGGGTTATCCTCGGCTACACAGAGAGGGATAGTCGTATCCCAGCGCTAGGTCACTAGAGGTAGTTGGCTGTGCCACCAGCATCATTTGACCTTGTTCGTCACGAACCCAGCCCTGAGCTTGGTTTAACTCAGGGGAAGCTACAGATTCAGATGTCTCAATTTGGGATGAAGAGGAAATTAACCTCTCATCAGGCCCAAAACCTCGAAAATCTGACCAGAGTTCTTGACCTGTGAGTATCTGAGTAGGATCAGCCGGCAAGCCACCTCGGCCTGTCACAACCAACTCACTCTCCGTTAGCTGTTCACAGGCCGCAATGATTTGCCTAGTTTCAACCGGGGTTTCTTCTTCAGCCTGGATATCGCTAGGAGGAGTATTTGGATTATTAATTTCAACAATCCCATCAAACTCAGGACCGAGGGCTGAGGTAGCCGTAATCCGGCTAATTGCAGAACGCAACAAGACCTCAGCATTGATGATGACTCGGCCTCCAAAACTAAACACAGAATTGGCCGAGATGGTGCTGTCGCCTAGAAGGGTAAGGGCTCTGGTGTCCAGAGCGATATTGCCACCAGTTGCCGTTCCCGTGGCATTGGTAGTGATGCGACTATCCCGCAGAGTTAGAGTTGTCGCTTCAACAGTAATGTTGGCACGATCGCCGTTTACGGTGTCTGCGCTAAGGACACCGCCATTATCGAGCAGCACATTTTGAGCAGAAATGGACAAGTTCCCAGCAGGACCGCGCCCAGAGGGAATCGGTGAGCTAGAGCTACTAGGGTTGTTGCTGACGCTAATTTTTGCCCCATCTCTAACGGTGATATTCCCTGCTTCGACGGTTAGATTACCACCGCTGCCAGGGCCAAACAGCGCTCCGGCAAACAGACCGCTGTTGCCAAAAGCGTCACCACCACTGATCTCAACGTTTGAGGCACGCACAGTTAAGTTTCCAGCAGGAGCAGCACTCACCGTCACAGTTCCCACCTGTCCACCGTCTGCCACCCGTAATAGATTGGCGTTAATCGTGAGGATTCCACCAGCACCTGCCCAGGGACGCTCCGATGCAGACCGCAAAGAACTGGGTCCACCTGCGCCGGGTGAACCAAAACTACCAGTCACCTCAACCAAGTTGGCATCAATCTGCAAGTTACCCGAATTGCCAAAGCCAAAGGTGCCCGCCGAAATTTGTCCCCCATCCCGGACATAGAGAGAGTCAGTATCGATAAATAGTTGACCACCGTTGCCCGTGCCACCCCCAGGT